>NZ_JBEOWS010000512.1:0-4865 GCF_040296125.1 Streptomyces sp. NPDC002265
CGCACGACGCCGCAGCTCAGCGGGGTAAGGGGAGGGACGTGCCATGACTCAATCCTCTCAGAGAATCGAGTCTCCATTCGAACCGGTGCGGTTCAATTGACTGGACATACCAGCAGCTCACCTGCCCACTCGGGCAGCCCAACTCCTCCTGGAGCCCATACGGTGGACATACAGGCTCTCCAGGGTCATGCTGGAAATACGGGAAGAAGAAGCTCGGTGTGATCCTCCTGCCGAGGTGTGTGGCGGGCGGCCCGACAGGGTCATTACGGGAGCCGTAGAACCGTCCTGACCCCACCGTGCCACACCACCAACCCCAGCACAGCGATGACACGCACGTAGCCGGGACTGTAAGAGGTCGTTAACCTTCAGTCCACTCAAGCGTGTCTTATTGATCAGGAGTTACATCGCTTATCCTGACACGCCCTTTTGAGCGAGAAGGCGTAGAGCTTGTTGTTGGGGACAAAGGGAGAGTAGTAGCCGGAGCCCCAGTAGACCGAACCGTTCACGATGGCAGCGCCGCCGACTACCGACCCGCCACTGTCGAAGCTCCACTTGATGGTGCCGGTGGCGCCGTCCAGGGCGTACATGTCGCCGGACACAGAGCCAGCGTAGACTACGCCGTTGGCGCTGGAGACGAAGCCGTAGTCAAAGGTGTCCTTGGGGTCCGCGGTCTGCCAGAGGATCTTCCCGGTGGCCGCGTCGAGCGCTGCGAAGAATCCGCTCGTGATGGTCGACTTCTTGCCGGTGACCGAGGTGATGGTGGTGGACTTGCGGTCGAGGTTGGTGATCTGTGCGTAGACGCGCTTGCCGTCTGTCGCGGTGCCCCACTGCATGCCGCCGATGATGCTGCCTGGACCGACCTGCGTCTGCCACACGACCTTGCCCGTGGCAGGCTCCAGCGCCCAGTACACGCCGCTCTTCTGCCCCGCCCCGAGCAGTCGGGTGCGCTTGCCGTGGACAACGGCGGTATAGAGGTTCGGTCCCGCGCCGAAGTCGTAGTCCGGTCCCGCCGGGTGAGGGATCGTCCAGGAATCGGCACTCAAGGTGTGGCGGGACCAGACGACCTTGCCGGTCTTCAGGTCCAGACCCAGGATCGAGTCCACGTGGTTGTCCGGCGACGGCGTGGTGCAGCCGGTCTGGTCCGGCCTTGTGCAGACACCGTCCGGCACGGAGTAGTTGTTGCCCGTGGTCACGTACAGCAGCCCGGTCTGGTGGTCCACCACCGCGGTGCTGGACCACACCGCACCACCGGTGTATCCGGATGGAACCGTGTGTGTCCTCCAGAGCACTTTTCCGGTGGCCACGCTGAGGGCGACGATGCTGCCGCGGAATGTGTACTGCGCGTCCGTGAGCTCCGAGTTGGAGGACACGCCCACATAGGCGATGCCGCGTTTCTCGTCGATCACCGGAGAACTGGTGATGAGCGCGTTCGGGTGGTCGTCGACCTTGGTGCGCCACAGCGGTGCGCCGGTCGCGGAGTTGGCGGCCATCACGTATGCGCCGTCGGTGCTGGTGGAGGTCAGTACGCCTTCCCCGAACACCAGCTTGCCGCGCGTGTACGCGGGGCTGGTGCGCGAGATGTCCCCGGCGACGCGGCTGTACATGCTGATCGGGTTCGACCACAGCGCCTTCCCCGTGGCAGTGCTCACCGCCGACAGCTTCCCGCCCCAGTCCGGCACGTACGCCACCCCGCGGACCACGGTCGGCGTTGCCGAGATGTTGCCTGCCGCGGTGTAAGTCCAACGCGGCTTCAAGTTCTTCACATTCTTGCTGTTCAGGATGTGCTCAGCGGCAGCGTCTCGGGTGTTGTGGGCGTTCTGGCCCGCTGATGTCCAGTCGGTGGTCGGCACCGGGGCCGTCGCCTCGGCCATTCCGGCATAAGCCGAGGTACTCGCCAGCGCGGCGAGCGACATGCCCGCGACTACAGTCCGCAGTTTCCTCAAGCTTCTTGGCAACGTTGTCAACTCTCGTTCTCCTGATTGGTGAGGTAGACGAGGGAATCGTCCGGGGATACCGCCCCATAAGGCGGTGTGTCACCCACCTTGACGGTGGCAGTGACCGTGTTGGCGCTTGTGTCGACCCCGGGCAACTCTTATCGAACTTGACGGTCAATGGCCTGTCATCGCCGCCGGGGTCCTGCACACGCCGCTGATCGCCATGCCCGATACTAGGAGCCAAGATCGTCGCCGGGCTCGCCGCGAGCCCCGAGAGCGGTTGCATGGACGACGTAAATTGGCGCTGGTTCTTGGACCAGTCGACCCATTCGCCTGGGCAGCGGTCCCAGCTGGAACGCCGTGAACTCGGGCTTCATGTACATGCTCCTCTTGGGTCCGAATCCAGAGGGAGCCTGACGTATTCGTGATCAAGCGACCGGCAAGCACAAGTGGGACACGCCGCTTCATCATCAGATCGGCTCAACAGGTAAACAGCGCGAATGGAAGACGTCTCAGCCGCTTGACCCCGTGTATGAGCCGTCCCCTCGAAAGGCGAGGCAGGGGAAGGTCTGAGCCTCGACCTGGGCTACCCGAGGCCCTCCCCAAGGTCCCATCCTGTATGCCGTCGAACACCCCCTGTTGGACGCGGCCCGCGAGACCGGCGCATACGAGACGCCGGCGCGTGGCCGCACTCTCCAGGAGGAGGGCTTCATCCACTGCTCCACCCGCGCGTGGCGGCCTTCCTGTACGGCCCGTACGAGGGCCCGGATGACCTTGCGGTCCTGGTCATCGACCCGGAACGGCTCGGCGTGCCGGTGAGGCACCAGGCCCGGAGCCGGGCGGCGAGGAGTTCCCCCACATCTACGGGCCGATACCCAGGGCCCGGACGGCGGTGACGTCCCCGTCGGTGGCAACCGGGAACTCCTCGCGCCGGCCGATTGTCAGTGCCGTGTGAGACGTTTCGGAACGTGACAGAGATCAACACACCCCTGGCCGGTCTGGACGAGGTCGCCTGGGCGGCACTGGAGCACGCGTACGGGTCCGCCGACGACGTCCCCGGGCAGCTGCGCGACCTGTGCGCCGAAGACGTCGAAGCGCGCCGCAAGGCACTGCACGCCCTGTACGGCAACATCTTCCACCAGGGCAGCCGCTACCCGGCCTCGGCCGCAGCGGTGCCCTTCCTGGCCCGTATGGCGGCGGATGTCTCGTTGCCCGATCGCACCGAGTATCTGCAACTGCTGGCGGCGCTCGCCATCGGCTACGACGAGGCCCATCTGCCCGTCGGCCTGGACATCGCGGGCTGGCGACGCGAGCTGGCCGAATTCCGGTCGCGGGACCCGGAGGACATACGTGCCGAGTTCGACGCCTGGGTGGAGGCGGCAACCGACGAGGGCGAGCGCCGGGTGCGCGAGATGCGGCGTGCGATGTTCGACCACGAGCGGCAACTGGAGGCCGCGGAGGCCGAACTGGGAGCCTACGAAGCGGTGCGGGGCCAGCTTCCCGCCCTGTCCGCGTTGCTGGGCGACGACGACCCGACCGTACGCGCCGCGACCGCCTACCTGCTTGCCTGGTTCCCCGAACAGGCCGCGCACTCGCTCCCGCGGCTGCTGGGCGTGCTCGACGCCGAGTCGGAACCGGTGGTGGTGGCCACCGCGCTGGTGTCCGCCGGGCTCGTGGGCGACGCCGGGCTCGTGGAGCGGCTGACGTCGTTCCTCACGGCCGCAGAGCCGGTCGTGCGGTGGGCCGCGGCGACCGCCCTCGCCCGGCTGGGCACCACAGGCGCCGAGGGCGCCGTGAGTGCCGGGGTGCTCGCCGAACTGGCGGCCGCCGAGGCGGAGCCACCCGAGCCCGGGGTGTTGTTTCACGGGGGCGATCTGCGGGGGTACGCCGCAGCCTCGCTCACCCTGCTGGCCGACCGGTTCCCGCAGGAAGCCCTGGACGCCGTGACCGACGGCCTGTCCGCGACCTCCGGGCCAGCCAGCTTCCCCGTTGCCGCAGCGGCCCTGCGACTGGCCTTCGCAGAGCCGGGACCGAACGGCCCCCCAAAGTTCGACGAGCTGACCGAGCCGCAGCAGCGGCTGATACGCACACTCGGCTCGCTGGACACAGACACCTGGAGATGGGCGAACTTCTGTGAGATTGTCCGCCAGTGGGGTCTGCCCCAGCAGCGCAAGGCGATGCGCAACTACGCCGGCATGCCGCAAGAGTGACCGCGCACGCAGCGCGCCAGACCCTGTCCGCCGGGCAACCACAGGGCCAGCAGGAGCGCTGAAATTTCCCCGGCCCCGGGCCAGGAATGACCGCCGGAGGCCTGATGCAGGCCGAAACATCGAGTGCGCAGACCCTCACCGACACCGACCGACCAGACCGTCGCCCTCGAAGCCCTCGCCCTGCCCGCGCTCACGGCCAGCGAGGGCAGGGCTGACAGACTCCGGTGCGGGCCGGGAACCCTCTCCCCGAGCCCGGACCGCATCTCAGGGCAGCCGAAGCGCGCCATGAACGTACTCACTACCCTCCCGGCCCTAATCGGCGAAGGGCAGCCATCAGCTCACCATCGCAGCCGAGCGTACCGACGGTGCACTCGTCACCGCGGACCTGTCCGTGTCCGTGGAGGCGTCACCGCTGCCGGTGCAGCACCGCCAGCAGGGCTGCCTCCGCTCTCTCGCCCCACTGACGTTCGCCCTGGGCTACAGCACTATCCGGCGCGCCGTCCTGGCGACGACGACCCCCGGCGAGCCGTTCCCGCGCGCAGCGGCTGGAGCGTACGAAACGGATGGGTGCACCCCATGAACCGCCGCGCCTTGCAGAGGGCGGCGTCCCCTGCGCCGGCAGCGCCGGATGGCGTCCCGCTTGATGGTGTAGCCGATCAAGGCTGGGGCGTGCGCCCGGGGCGTGTGTCGATAGGGATTCCGCTCCCTGCCCAGCAGGCGG
>NZ_JBEOWS010000513.1:0-4842 GCF_040296125.1 Streptomyces sp. NPDC002265
TCGACGGTCTCCCAGAACTCCGCATCCACCGGATCCGCCACGGCGGCGGCAGCGGTTTCCGGGGCGTCGACCCAGTACCGCTCGTGCTGGAAGGCGTAGGTCGGCAGATCGGTCTTCCGCGCACCGGCGAAGAAAGCGTTCCAGTCCACGGACACGCCGTGCGTGTGCAGTTGGGCCAGGGCCGTCACGAGCGCCTGCCGCTCGGCGCGGTCGGCACGGAGTACGGGGACGGTGACGACGTCGTCCACACAGCCCTGAGCCATACCGCTCAGCACACCGCCGGGGCCGATCTCCACGAACGTGGTCACGCCCAGCTCGCCGAGGGTCTTGATGCCGTCGGCGAAGCGCACGGCATCGCGCACGTGCCGCACCCAGTACTCCGGGGTGTACGCCTCGACGAGCCGACCCGTGAGGTTGGAGACAACAGGTAACTGCGGCTTCTCGAAGGCCAGGCCACGGACGACCTCGGCGAACTCCTCCAGCATCGGGTCCATCAACGGCGAATGGAACGCGTGACTCACCTTCAACCGGGATGTCTTGCGACCCTGCTCGGCGAAGCCCGCGGCGATCGCCAGGGCCGCGGTCTCGTCGCCGGAAACCACCACCGCCGAGGGGCCGTTGACGGCGGCGATGCTCACCCCGTCGGTGAGGTGGGGCAGGACTTCCTCTTCGGTGGCCTGCACGGCGACCATCACGCCGCCCGCGGGCAGGGCCTGCATCAGCGCGGCACGCGCGGACACCAGCTTCGCCGCGTCGCCGAGGGACAGTGCGCCGGCCACATGCGCGGCGGCGATCTCGCCCACGGAGTGACCCCCTACGAAGTCGGGCCGGACGCCCAGGGATTCGAGGAGCCGGAACAGGGCCACCTCGACCGCGAAGAGCGCGGGCTGGGTGCACCCGGTCCGGTGCAGCGTGGCGGCAACGACGTCGACCGGGGCGTCCAAGTGCGCGCACACCTCGTCGTAGGCCGTGGCGAAGACAGGGAACGCCGCGTACAGCTCGCGTCCCATGCCGATGCGCTGCGAACCCTGCCCGGAGAAGAGGAAGCCGGTCCTGCCGCCGGCCGGACGCCCCAGCAGCACCCGGGAAGAGGGGGTCCCGGCGGCCAAGTCCGCCAGTCCTAGAAGGAGTTCCTCGCGGTTCTCCCCCACGACCGCGGCCCGGTGACGCATCGCCGCGCGGGTCGTGGCGAGCGACAGCCCGACGTCCCGCGGCCGGACCTCGCCCCGTACCAAGGGCAGCAGCCGGGCCGCCTGGGCCTGCAGCGCCGCGTCGCTCCTGGCGGAGAGCACCCATGTCAGGGGGCCGTCGGCGGGAGCCCCCGCGGGCTCCTCGCCCTGGGCCGGCGGGGCCTGTTCGACGATGGTGTGGGCGTTGGTGCCGCTGACGCCGAAGGACGACACGGCGGCCCGGCGCGGGTGGTCGGTCTCCGGCCACTGCACGGCCTCGGTCAACAGCCTTACCGTGCCCGCCGACCAGTCCACGTGCGGCGTCGGCTCGTCCACGTGCAGGGTCCGCGGCAGCACGCCGTGGCGCATGGCCATGACCATCTTGATGATGCCGCCGACACCCGCGGCCGCCTGCGAGTGGCCGATGTTGGACTTCAGCGACCCCAGCCACAGCGGCTGTCCTTCGGGTCGCTCCTGGCCGTACGTGGCGAGAAGTGCCTGCGCCTCGATCGGGTCGCCCAGCGTCGTCCCCGTACCGTGCGCCTCCACGACGTCGATCTGGGCGGCAGACAGGCCGGCCGATGCCAGGGCCTGGCGGATGACCCGCTGCTGCGCGGGACCGTTGGGCGCGGTCAGACCGTTGGACGCCCCGTCCTGGTTGACGGCGCTGCCGCGGACGACGGCCAGGACCTCGTGCCCGTTGCGGCGGGCGTCGGACAGCCGCTCCACCAGGAGCATGCCGACACCCTCCGCCCAGCCGGTGCCGTCGGCCCCGGCACCGAACGCCTTGCACCGGCCGTCGGGCGACAGGCCGCGCTGACGGCTGAACTCCACGAACGCGGTGGGCGTGGTCATCACCTGCACGCCGCCCGCCAGCGCCATGGAGCACTCACCGCCGCGCAGCGCCTGGATCGCCCAGTGCAGCGCCACCAGCGAGGACGAGCACGCCGTGTCGACGGTGACCGCCGGGCCCTCCAGGCCGAAGGTGTAGGCGATACGGCCGGACATCACGCTGGCGGAGTTGCCGGTCCCGAGATGGCCGTCGGACTCGCCGCCCATCCCGACCAGGAGGTTGACGTAGTCCTGGTAGCCGGAGCCGACGAAGACTGCGGTACGGCTGCCACGCACCGACTCCGCGTCGATGCCGGCCCGCTCGAACGTCTCCCACGTGGTCTCCAGCAGCAACCGCTGCTGCGGATCCATCGCCACGGCCTCACGCGGACTGATCCCGAAGAACCCCGGGTCGAACTCCCCCGCCCCGTAAAGGAATCCGCCGTGCCGCGCGTACGTCTTCCCCGTCGCCTCCGGGTCCGGGTCGTAGAGGTCCTCCACGTCCCAGCCCCGGTCCGCCGGGAACTCGCCGACCGCGTCACCACCGGAGACCACCAACTCCCACAGATCCTCCGGCGAACGCACCCCGCCCGGATACCGGCAGGCCATACCGACGATCGCGATGGGTTCCTGGTCCTTCTCCTCGACCTCGCGAAGGCGCTCCCGGGCCTGACGAAGGTCACCGGTGACGCGCTTGAGATACTCCAGAAGCCTGTCTTCGTTGCTGCTCATCCGCCTCATCCGTCCTCGGCTGTCGTCAAAGGTAGAGCGCCAAGAACTAGGAAATTTCTAGATCTTGATCGATCAGATCGAAGATGTCGTCGACCGTCGCGTCCTGGAGCTGCCGCTGCGCCTCGGCGGTCTCCGCGCCTCGCCCCGCGGCGGAGTTCACCAGGGACAACAGTTCCTGCAGCCGCCTCCGCACCCCGGTCCGGACCGTCTCCTCGGCGGAGGCGGACATCGAGATCACCGACTCCAGCCGGTCGAGTTCGCTGAACACCGACACCTCGTCCGGGCCCGTCCCGCCGACGAGTTCGCTCCGCAGATGGCGGGCGATCGCCTCGGGCGTCGGATGGTCGAAGACCAGCGTCGCGGGCAGGGTCAGGCCGGTGTCGGCGGTGAGCAGGTTGCGCAGCTCCACCGCGGTCAGGGAGTCGAAGCCGAGGTCCCGGAACGCCAGGTCCGGTT
The DNA here is from genome assembly GCF_040296125.1 of Streptomyces sp. NPDC002265. Classification (NCBI taxonomy): domain Bacteria; kingdom Bacillati; phylum Actinomycetota; class Actinomycetes; order Kitasatosporales; family Streptomycetaceae; genus Streptomyces; species Streptomyces sp. NPDC002265. The sequence goes on from NZ_JBEOWS010000513.1 coordinate 3,189, forward strand.
CCACCGCCGAGGATCCGCTGTGGCCCAGTACTGCCGCCGCGTGCACGCAGACCGTGTCCACGAGCAGGCGTTGCTGCTCGTCTTCGGAGAGCGTGGACAGCTCCGCCCTGAGCGCGGACGGCTCTGCGGCCTGCTCGGCGGGCTCCTCCGCGAGGGCGTCCCTGACCTCGGGCAGGTCGCTCAGCAGCGCGCTCGGCCTGCTGAGGGTGAACGGGACGACGAACCGTGCCCAGTCCACGTCGGCCACGGTGAGCGTGCCGTCACCGCCGCTCAGCGCACCGTGCAGCGCGGAGATCGCCCGGTCCGGCCGCAGCACGGTCAGACCGCGCTGCCGCAGCCGCTCCTCGTCCCCGGCGTCGGCGACCATTCCGCCCTCGCCCCACGGGCCCCAGGCGATCGCCGTCGCCGCAAGACCCCGGGCACGGCGGTGCTGCGCCAGGCCGTCGAGGAAGGCGTTCGCGGCCGAGTACGCGGCCTGCCCGCCGCCTCCCCACACCCCGGAGACGGAGGAGAACAGGACGAAGGCGTCCAGTTCCTGATCTCCGAGCAGTTCGTGGAGGTGCAGGGCCCCGAGGGCCTTCGCGGCGACCGTCGCGGCGAAGTCGCCCAGGTTCGTCTCGGCGAGCATGCCCGCCTCGGCGCTGCCGGCCGTGTGGACGACGGCGTTCACCGGGTGCTCCGCGAGCAGCGCGGCCAGCGCCTCGCGGTCGGCCACGTCACAGGCGGCGACGGTCACGCGCACGCCCGTCGCCTCCAGTTCGCCCTTGAGGTCGACGGCGCCGGGGGCGTCGAGACCGCGGCGGCTGGTGAGCACCAGGTGCTCCGCACCCGCGCCGGCGAGCCAGCGGGCCACGTGCCCGCCGAGCGCACCCGTACCACCGGTGACCAGGACGGTGCCGCGCGGCGACCACGAACGGCCGCTGCGGGCCGCGGGCAGACGCGACAGGCGCCGTGCGAACACCCCGCGGTCGCGGATCGCGACCTGGTCCTCGGCCGACTGGCCGAGCACCGCGGCGAGGCGGTCGGCGACCCGGTCGTCGACCGTGCCGGGAAGGTCGACGAGACCGCCCCAGCGCCGCGAGTGCTCCAGCGCCGCCACCCGCCCCAGACCCCAGACCAAGGACTGGTACGGGTCTGCCACCTCGTCGGCGGAGCTAACGCCCACCGCGTTCCGGGTCGCGCACCACAGCGGGGCGCCGATGTCCGTGTCGCCCAGAGCCTGGACGAGCAGTACGGACAGCGTCACGCCGACGGGCATCGCGACCGCCTGCGCGGCGGGCTCCGGAACGGTCTCGGCGTCGACGGCGAGCAGTGACAGGACGCCCGCCACGCTCTCGTCGCCGACCGCTCGCACGAGTTGCGCGGTCAGGTCCTCACGGCCGATGGCCGACTCGACCGGGACCGGCAGTGGAGTCAGGCCCCGCTCGGTCAGCGCGCGCAGACAGGCGGCCACCCAGTCGTCGCCGAGTTGCGCGGCGCTGACCGGAACCAGCCATACGCCGTTCCGGGCAGGGTCCGCCTGGGAGATGCCGGGGATCGCTTTCCATGTGACGCCGTAACGCCAGTCGTCGACGGCGGACTGCTCCTTGCGCTGGCGACGCCATGACGACAGCTTCGGCAGTACGTCGCTGAACGCGTCCCCTGCGCCGATGTC
>NZ_JBEOWS010000514.1:0-4841 GCF_040296125.1 Streptomyces sp. NPDC002265
GTGGGGCCCTTCGTCGTGGGCGGTCCGCTCACGCCCGGCCGCGCGTGACCCCCGGCGCGCCTCGGACCGGTTCGCGGATGGGACCGGTGCGGGGGCGGGACCCGTTCACGGCCGGGACCGGTGGGCCACGTACGCCAGCGTGCCGAGCAGCAGCCGGGCCGCGGGCGGCCTGCTCGCCGAGTCCAGGCCGGGCGGGCGCAGCCACCGCACCGGGCCGAGGCCGCCGCGGTCGGAGGGCGGCGCGGTGATGTACGTACCCGGGCCGAGGCCGCGCAGGTCCAGGGCGGTCGGGTCGTCCCAGCCCATCCGGTAGAGCAGGGCGGGCAGCTCGGCGGCGGCGCCGGGGGCGACGAAGAACTGGGCGCGGCCCTCGGGGGTGGCGGTGACCGGGCCGAGCGGAAGGCCCATGCGCTCCAGCCGGACCAGGGCCCGGCGCCCGGCGGCCTCGGCCACCTCCACGACGTCGAACGCGCGGCCGACCGGAAGCATCACGGCGGCCCCGGGGACCTCGGCCCACGCCTTGGTCACCTGGTCCAGCGTGGCCCCGGCAGGCAGCGCCGGCGCGAAGTCGAGCGGATGCGCACCCGGCGCCCGGCAGTCGGGGCGGCCGCAGGAGCAGGCGCCCGCGGCGGCCCTGGCGCCGGGCACGACGTCCCAGCCCCACAGTCCGGTGAACTCGGCCACGGCGGTGCACTCCGACGAGCGGCCGCGGCGGCGCGAGGCGGACCGGATGTCACGGATACCCAGACTGCTGCCGATCGTGAAGCCCATGCCCCCTCCAACGGGTCCGACGCACCGATGGTTACGATACGAACGCCATCCATCACTCTGCGTGACTTTGCGTGTTCCCGCTCCCTGGTGCCGTGCGATGTGGGCGGCGCCTTGGAGTGTTCAGGGTTGTGGACACGGCGACGCGCGCCCCCGTGTGCACCTCTCTGCTCACTTCCGGCCGTCCTGTGTCAAGTGAATCGCGTAGCGGCCGCCGTGAGTTCATCCGAAGGGGTGGCGAATGGTGGCGTTTGAGGGATCCTCGTGGTGGGCGAGTGATCGTAGGATTACTTTGTGTGCACGAGGCCTGGAGGCGCATGCGCTTGTGGGTATGCCGGAGGCAACCCGGCTTTCCGTTCGAAGGGTGGCAACCCCGGGACGGAGGGCCGTATTTACCGGCATTCTGATAGTGCTTGGCGCAGTCGGTGGCAAGTGGTCAGTGACAAGTGGTCTCAGGGATGGGGGCGTTCCAGTGGGCGGCAACGGCGGAAGCGGAGCGAACGCTGAGAAGCGCCCCAACGACATGCTCGGTTCGTGGTTCGTGCGCAGCGGCTGGTCCAAGGGTGAGCTCGCGCGCCAGGTCAACCGCCGGGCCCGCCAGTTGGGTGCCAGTCACATCTCGACCGACACCTCACGCGTGCGCCGCTGGCTGGACGGCGAGAACCCCCGTGAGCCCATTCCCAGGATCCTGTCCGAGCTGTTCTCCGAGCGCTTCGGCTGTGTCGTCTCCGTAGAGGACCTCGGCCTGCGCACGGCACGCCAGTCGCCGTCCGTGTCCGGCGTCGACCTGCCCTGGACGGGCCCGCAGACCGTGGCCCTGCTCAGCGAGTTCTCGCGCAGCGACCTGATGCTGGCCCGGCGTGGTTTCCTCGGCACCTCGCTGGGCCTGGCCGCGGGCCCGGCCCTCATCGAGCCCATGCAGCGCTGGCTGGTGCCCACCCTGCCCGGTCCGCGGCAGGAGCCCGAGGCCGACCCCACGCCGGCCGCCCGCGCCCGCGGCCGGCTGTCCGGGCCCGAGCTGGAGCTGCTGGAGTCCACCACGGTGATGTTCCGGCAGTGGGACGCCCAGTGCGGTGGCGGGCTGCGGCGCAAGGCCGTCGTCGGCCAGCTGCACGAGGTGACCGACCTCCTCCAGGAGCCCCAGCCCGAGCCGGTCGCACGGAAGTTGTTCAAGGTCGCCGCCGAACTGGCCGAACTGGCCGGGTGGATGAGCTACGACATCGGCCTGCAGCCCACCGCCCAGAAGTACTTCGTCCTCGCCCTGCACGCGGCGCGGGAGGCCGGCGACAAGCCGCTCGGCTCGTACGTCCTGTCCAGCATGAGCCGTCAGATGATCCACCTGGGGCGGCCCGAGGACGCCCTGGAGCTGATCCACCTCGCGCAGTACGGCAGCCGCGACTGCGCGAGCCCGCGCACCCAGTCGATGCTGTATGCGATGGAGGCCCGCGCGTACGCCAACATGGGCCAGCCCGGCAAGTGCAAGCGCGCGGTGCGGATGGCCGAGGACACCTTCGCCGACGCCGACGAGTGGGACGAGCCCGATCCCGACTGGATCCGCTTCTTCTCCGAGGCCGAGCTGTACGGCGAGAACTCCCACTCCTACCGGGACCTCGCGTATGTCGCCGGCCGCAGCCCCGCCTACGCCTCCCTGGCCGAGCCCCTCATGCAGCGTGCCGTGGAGCTGTTCGGCCAGGACCGCGAGCACCAGCGGTCGTACGCACTCAACCTGATCGGCATGGCCACCGTGCATCTGCTGCGGCGCGAACCCGAACGGAGCACGGGCTTCGCCGAGGAGGCGATGGCCATCGCGAAGAAGGTCCGCTCCGAGCGCGTCAACACACGTATCCGGAAGACCGTCGACACCGCTGTACGCGATTTCGGGGATCTCGCCGAGATCGTCGATCTGACGGAGAAGCTCGCCGTCGAGCTGCCCGAGACGGCGGAAGCGGTCTGAGCCCGCACGACCCCGGCCGCGGCCGGCCTTCCCGAACTGCCCGACTCGGCTCCCCCACGCCAGGTCATCGGAAGGCCGACCGCGGCCGGTTTCTTTCCTTCATCGAAGGTTGCGCCAAGATAACGATCTCCGCGCCCGTAATCCGGCGGTTCATCGAGGCGTAACACGCAAGGTGCCTTCGTCACCGCGGCGAAACAACGAGGGGCGTCGACCGAAACGGCGCTGCGTCAATCTCATGGCGCATAACCGGCCCACCCCTCATTCCGCTCAGGCTTCGCCCGCACGGGTCCGTACCAACGACGAGGAGACGCCGATGGCACCAGCCATCACGCTTGCGGCAGACGCGCCCACGCTGTCGCCGGCCAACACAGGCTTCATGCTCATTTGCTCCGCCCTGGTGATGCTCATGACTCCGGGTCTGGCCTTCTTCTACGGGGGCATGGTCCGGGTCAAAAGCACGCTGAACATGCTGATGATGAGCTTCATCAGCCTGGGGATCATCACCATCCTGTGGGTCCTCTACGGCTTCTCCGCCGCCTTCGGCACCGATTCCGGCGGATTCATCGGCTGGAATTCGGACTGGGTGGGCCTCAGCAACATCGGTCTGACGGAGCTCTGGGACGGATACACCATCCCGATCTTCGTATTCATGGTCTTCCAGCTGATGTTCGCGATCATCACGCCCGCTCTCATAAGCGGTGCGCTCGCCGACCGCGTCAAGTTCAGCGCCTGGGCGCTGTTCATCACCCTGTGGGCCACGGTCGTCTACTTCCCGGTCGCGCACTGGGTCTGGGGCGCCGGCGGCTGGGCCTACGAGCTCGGCGTGATCGACTTCGCCGGTGGTACGGCGGTCCACATCAACGCGGGTGCCGCGGCGCTCGGCGTGATCCTGGTCATCGGCAAGCGGGTCGGCTTCAAGAAGGACCCGATGCGTCCGCACAGCCTCCCGCTGGTCATGCTCGGTGCCGGACTGCTGTGGTTCGGCTGGTTCGGGTTCAACGCCGGCTCGTGGCTCGGCAACGACGACGGCGTCGGCGCGCTGATGTTCGTCAACACGCAGGTCGCCACCGCCGCCGCCATGCTGGCCTGGCTCGCCTACGAGAAGATCCGGCACGGCGCGTTCACCACGCTGGGCGCCGCCTCCGGCGCGGTCGCGGGTCTCGTCGCCATCACCCCCTCGGGCGGTGCGGTCTCCCCGCTCGGCGCGATCGCCGTCGGCGCCATCGCCGGTGTGCTGTGCGCCATGGCCGTCGGCCTGAAGTACCGCTTCAACTACGACGACTCCCTCGACGTCGTCGGGGTCCACCTGGTCGGCGGTGTCGTGGGCTCCCTGCTCATCGGCTTCTTCGCCACCGGCAAGGGCCAGTCGACCGCGACCGGCGTTTTCTACGGCGACCACTCGTTCGACCAGCTCTGGAAGCAGTGCGCGGGCGTCTTCGCGGTCCTCGGCTACTCGCTGGTCGTCTCCGCGATCCTCGCCTTCGCCCTCGACAGGACGATCGGCATGCGCGTCTCCGAGGACGACGAGGTCGCCGGTATCGACCAGGCCGAGCACGCCGAGACCGCATACGACTTCAGCGGGGCCGGCGGCGGCGCCGCCCGGACCGCAGTCCCGGCCGGGGTGGCCGACACTGCCAGCAAGAAGGTGGACGCATGAAGCTCATCACCGCCGTCGTGAAGCCCCACCGGCTCGACGAGATCAAGGAGGCCCTCCAGGCCTTCGGGGTCCACGGACTGACGGTCACCGAGGCGAGCGGCTACGGTCGGCAGCGGGGACACACCGAGGTCTACCGCGGTGCCGAGTACACCGTGGACCTGGTACCCAAGATCCGCATAGAGGTGCTGGCCGAGGACGACGACGCCGAGCAGCTGATCGACGTCATCGTCAAGGCGGCCCGGACCGGCAAGATCGGTGACGGCAAGGTCTGGTCCCTGCCGGTCGAGACGGCCGTACGGGTGCGGACCGGCGAGCGCGGGCCTGACGCGCTCTGAAACAGAAGACGGACAGGAGTCGCTGGGTGACGAGTACGGACGTGCGCAAGGAAGCAGAGAACTCGGGACCCAGCGGCTACGCGGCGGCCCGGCTGCGCCTCCTCACCGAGGGGGCGCGGTCCGGGCC
>NZ_JBEOWS010000515.1:0-4835 GCF_040296125.1 Streptomyces sp. NPDC002265
GGACCGCGCATCGCCGGATCTGCCCCGCGGGACCGCTGCGCGCCGTCCCCGGCGTCACGCCGGCCTGGACTGCGCCGGCACGTCGTCGGGCACCGGCAGCCGCTCCTCGCCGTTGAGCAGCGCCTGGTGCAGGCGCCGCAGCCGCTCGGACGGCTCGAGACCGAGCTCGTGGTCGAGCGTCGTACGCAGCTTCTGGTACGTCTCCAGCGCCTGCCACACCCGGCCCGCCCGGTACAGGGCGGTCATCAGCTGTTCGTGCAGCCGTTCGTGCAGCGGATAGCGGGCGGTGAGGACGGTCAGCTCGCCGAGCACCTCCGCGTGCCGGCCCAGCCGCAGCTCGGCGGCGACCCGGCACTCGACCGCGCCCAGCCGTGCCTCGTTCAGGCGCAGCAGCTCGATGTCCAGCAGCGGCCCCGCCTCCACGTCGACCAGGGCGGGCCCGCGCCACAGCTGGAGCGCGCGGCCCATCAGCCGGGACGCGGACTCGTCGTCCCCGGCCTGGGCGGCCGCCCGGCCGGCGACCATCAGGTGCTCGTGCTCGTGCACGTCCACCTCGCCCGGCTGGGCGTTGAGCTGGTAGCCACCGTGCACGGTCTCCAGGATCTCCTTGGCGGACTGCGTCTGGCGGCGGCCGAGCGCACGGTCGATGCCCCGGCGCAGGTGAAGCACGTACGTCTGGAGCGTGGTCATGGCACTGCGCGGCGGATGATCGCCCCACAGTTCTTCGATCAGCGACAGAACAGGGACCACCTGACCGGCTTGCAGGGCCAGAAGGGCCAGCACTTGACGGGGCTTGGCGGCGGTCGGCGCGAAGGATCCGCACCGTTCGCGTGCGGTCATCGCCCCCAGCAGTCTGATCTCCACGGAATCAACTCCTCAGGCAGTCAGCACGCCCCGGCAGCGTGTGCCGGGCGTGGCCCAAGCCTTTCAGGCCACGGCAGGCCGGGACAGCGACCGGCCCATGACATGCACGGGAAGGCGTACCGGTCCCGGCCTGAGAACTTCATGTCCCGGTGCTGGAGATCTCGTACAGGGGCCGCAGCCGGCCGCTGAGGAACAGGCCGCGCACCGCGGAACGGGAGACCCGGCCGCGGAAGTTGCGGCGCACGGTACCCGGCCGGACCAGCACCACCGTGCCGGGCTCGACCTCGAACTCGTCGGTGATCCGGCGCAGCATCCGCACACCCAGGCCGCGCAGGTCCACGTCGTGGCGCAGCCCGTCGCGCACCTCCTGCACCACCACCAGCCGGTCCCGGCCCGGCGCGTAGGGGACGCCGAACGCGGCGGTGCGCATGCACAGTTCACTGGTCTCCTGGGCGGACCGCTCGACGTCCTGCGGATGCACCAGCAGGACGCAGGCCGCCCGTCCGGGCACCTTGATGCCCTCGCGCAGGCACCCGCTCACATACAGTTCCCCGTCGAAGCGGACGGCCTCGTCGCCGGTGTTCAGCCCGTCGACGCGCAGCACCCCCACCCGGCCCTCGGGCACCGGGGCCCCGGTGTCCGGGGCGGCGAGGGAGAGTTCCGGGCCCACGCTGCGGCCCACGCTCACCAGCGTCCGGAACGGCTCGCCGGGCGCGGCGTCGCACAGCTCCCCGCGGTCCAGCGACTTCTCCGCCACCCGCCGGGCGGCGGGCGGTCCCGCCAGGTCCGCGACCGGACGCGCCGCCACCGGGAACGGGGACTCCGGAGGGGCCAGGCAGGAGACGAACGCCTCCGGGGAGAACCCGGCGGCGGCGAACCGCTCGCCGAAGGCCCGCCGCGCGTCCGGCTGCTGCGGCGACGCGCAGATCACCGCCGTCTCCCAGTGGCCGAGAGCGAGCCCGGCCAGTTCCGCGTCCGTGGTCCGCTCGGCGGCGAGCTGGTAGCCGTACGTGCTGGTGAGTCCGGTGGTGATGCCGTAGCTGCTCACCGCCTCCACCCACTGGGCCGGCAGGCCCCCCGGGCCGCCCGCCGGGAGCAGCACCCCGGTGGCGCCCAGCCACAGCGGGTGCAGCAGATGCATGACCAGACCGGTGCCGTACCGGTAGGGCAGCAGCCCGCCGACCCGGGAGCCTGCGGACGAGCGCAGCACCCGCTGGGCCCAGGGCTGCCCCTCGGCGAGCATCCGGTAGGTCATCCGCACACCGCGCGGGGCGGCGGCCGGTCCCGGCCCGTACAGCAGCAGGGCGTCGTCGTCCGGGCGGGTCCTCGTGCGGGGCGGCGGGGCGACCGCCTGCCCGGCCGTCTCCCCGGCCGCGTCGACGGCCAGACAGACGGTGCCGCCGTGGCCGGCCCGGGCGAGCAGCTGGGTCAGGGCGGGCGCGTCGGCGCGCTCGGCCAGGACCAGTTCCGCGCCGCAGTCGCGGACGACGGCCAGCAGCCGCTCGGTGCGGTGCGCCTGGCCGTCGACGGCGTCGACGGGAACCGCGGTGGCACCGGCGTACAGACAGCCGAGCAGCGCGGCGGCGAAGTGCCGCCCCCGGGACGGGGCGACGAGGACCGGCCGGCCGGCCAGTCCGTGATCGGCGATCCAGGCCGCTATATGACGGGCCTTCAGATCCAGTTCCTCGTAGGTGACGGTCTCGGCCGCCAGTTGTCCGCGCGCCGCCTCGTACACGAACACACAGGCGACCTTCGCGGGGTTCGCCTGTGCGTTGGCGCGGACCACATCGGTGAACGCGTACTCGGATTGACCCGGCATCACTCCCCCATGACTGCCCTCGACAGCCTTGTCCGACAGGGCCTAGCCGAGTCTGCGCCCGGCTGCTCGAGTCTCACTGGACCCCCGGCGCACCGCCCGGCCCGGCCCCGGCCCTGTACAGCCGTCCTCAGGGAGCGGTCAAGCGGAGTGTCAGCCGACAGTCAGCGCGCACTGCGAAGGTGCGGCGCGAACCTGCCCTCGTACGGCGGGATATCCCCTACGAACGTCCCAGGAAAGGGCGTACGGATCATGAGAGAGCTCGGTCTGCGGCGCCGCCATCTGTGGCGCCTTTCCATCGGCCTCGCACTGGTGGGCACGACCTCCACCCTCCTCACCGGGGCGGGCCAGGCGAGCGCCACCGCCGCCCTGTCGACCACCCGTTTCACGGCCTCCGACGGCACCACGTACACGGCGACCAACCACCTGCTCGCCTCGGCGGGCGGGCCGGGCCGCGAGTGGCTGCTCGCCTGGGCGGGCCCCGCCGACACGACCAAGCCGGACTTCATGGCCGTCATCGACGCCACCAAGGGCTCGAAGACCTACGGCCAGGTGGTGAACACCGTCACCATGGGTCCGGGTCTGGCCAACGAGCCGCACCACATGCAGTACGTCTGGCACAAGGGCGACCGGCTGTACGCGGGCGGCCTGAAGGCGGACACCACCTTCGTCTTCGACACCAGCCAGCTGCCCAAGCTGCGGCTGGCCGGCGTCAACGTGGCCTCGGACACCCCGTGCGGCACCATGCCGGACGCCTACCAGGTGCTGCGGGACGGCACCGCCTACGGCTCCTTCCTCGGCGGCGGCGACGTGGCCGGGCCGTGCACGTACACCAACGGCCAGGTCCGCAACGGCAACGGGGCGGCCGGCTCGCCGGGCGAGATCGTCCGCTTCGACCGCAACGGCAAGACGCTGGCCGAGATCCCCGCCGCCACCGCGAAGGGCGAGGACCCCAAGCTGTGCGGGAACGTGCCGGAGCTGCCGGAGCCCACCTGCGCCAACCCGCACGGCATCATGGTCGACGAACGCCGCAACATCCTGGTCGGCAGCGACTTCGTCGAGGCCAAGGACTTCACCTCGCCCGAGGCCCCGCTGCGCGAGGACCTGGCCCGGCCCACCGTGCGGGTCTGGGACATCACCAACCGCTCGAACCCGACCCTGCTCTCCGTGAGCAAGGTGCCGGACGGGCCGCGGGCCCAGCTGGAGAACGACCCGATCTGGTACGAGTCCCGGGTGCTGATGGAGCCCGCGCTGCCCAACAAGCCGGGCCACAACGGCGCGTTCGTGTCCTCCATGACCGGCGGCGCGGTCTTCTACACGCCGGACATCAAGGCCCCGAAGCCGGTGTGGAAAGAGGTCATCGACGACACCACCGCCTACCGCAAGGCCGGTGCCGAGGCCGATGTGCGCGGCGGCGGCGACAACTCCAGCTGGCTGATGGTCAGCCCCGACGACCGCTACCTCTTCCACACGGTCATGGGTGTGCCCAAGGCCTACGGCCAGTCGCTGGACAAGACCACCGGCATGCTCTACGTGCTGGACATCCGCAAGCTCCTGGCCTCGGGCAACAGCCCGAAGTGCTCGGTCGACCAGCTCGACGAGGTCTTCAAGGGCGGCCACGAGAGCGACTGCCCGGCCGTGGTCGGCACCCAGCTGATCCGTGACACCACCGACGGCGGCCCGCACTGGGGCACCATGGACAACTTCGCCCGGCACGCCGACGGCACCTACGGCGAGACGGAGAAGATCAAGCGGATCGCGGTGGCGAACTACTTCATCGCCGGCGCGTTCGGCGGCGACGGCGACCACCGGATCTGCATGTTCAACCTGGGCAACGGCGGCAAGGTGACCCTCGACCGGTCCTTCCGGGACGAGAACACGAACAAGCCGTGCATCAGCTTCAACCGCATCTCCTGGCCGCACGGCGACACCGGTGACGCCCGGCCGCACGGTGTGCTGTTCACAGTCAGCGACGGCGTGCTGAAGTGACCGGGACGCCTTTCACCCCCGGCGGCGCGCTGCTGCTCGCCACCGTCGTGCTGCTCGCCGGCAGCGCGCTGGGACTGCTGCTGCTGCGGGGCAGGCGCCTGCGTGGGATCCCGGCCATCACGGCGTTCTTCGCCGCCGTGGTGGCCGGGGCGGTGCTGGCGGGCAC
>NZ_JBEOWS010000516.1:0-4829 GCF_040296125.1 Streptomyces sp. NPDC002265
GGCCGCGATGGCTGGCTTCCGGGTCAAGTACGTCCTGGCGACCAAGCTGGTCAACGAGCTCGTCGAGGCCGCCGACGAGAAGCTGTTGACGAAGACGATCGCCCGCTCCGGACGGGTCGATCTTCTCTGTATTGATGAGCTGGGCTATATGGAGCTGGACCGGCGCGGCGCCGAGCTGCTGTTCCAGGTGCTGACCGAGCGCGAGGAGAAGAACAGTATGGCCATCGCCTCCAACGAGTCCTTCTCTGCGTGGACCAAGACGTTCACCGATCCCCGACTCTGCGGGGCCATCGTGGACCGCCTTACCTTCGGCGGCAACATCATCGAGACCGGCAGCGACTCCTACCGCCTCGCCCACACCAAAGCCCGCCAGGAGGCCACCGTAGGTTCCTGACCCCTTCCGCTGGCAGGATCATTGGTCATGGACGATTGGTTTCTGCAGGCAGGCCACGGGGTCCGCTTCGAGTGGGGTCCCACGGGCGCAGATCGGCTGGCAGCAGATGTCGCCTGCGTCGTGGTCGTCGATGTGCTGTCGTTTACCACCTCGGTGACGGTCGCGGTGGAGTCCGGGACGCGGGTCTTCCCCTACCGCTGGCGTGACGTGACCGCTTCCGCGTTCGCCGATCAGAGAGGCGCAGACCTGGCAGTGGGCCGTCGTATGGCCACCGCGTCATCGCCATGGTCGCTCTCTCCCGCAGCATTGCGACGTGCCCCCTTCACCCCGCGCCTGGTACTTCCCTCACCCAACGGTTCCGCCATCGCGGCCTCGGCCGGCGAGTCACGTGTGGTTGCCGGGGCCCTCCGAAACGCGACGGCCGCGGCGCACTGGCTCGTTAGCCAGGGCTACGGGACCGCCGACCGCCCCGTCGCGGTGATCGCCTCGGGCGAACGCTGGCCCGACGGGAGCCTGCGGCCCGCCATGGAAGACCTGCTTGGCGCAGGAGCCGTTATCGCCGCACTGCGCGAACGGCTCAGCGACACGCTCTCGCCGGAAGCCGCCCTGGCAGCGGCCGTCTTCCAGGCCACACCGGACATCGGTGCCGCAGTGGCCGCCAGCTCCTCCGGGCGGGAGCTCATCGGTGGGGGATTTGCCGAGGATGTCCTTGTCGCCACCGAACTGGACGTCTGCACCGCCGTTCCCGTCCTCATCGACGGGGCGTTCACCGTCACTCAGTGACGGATCGCTCCGCACCTGAACGCCACACAGACCGTCAGCGACCGCGGAGTGGGGCCAATCGACTCGTTCACACCGCCGCGCAAAGATCGCTAATCGGGGCCAAAAGACTCGTTCCTCTGGGGCCATCGGACTCGTTCGAAGCCAGCCCCTGAATGCGTGCCGGATCGCCTTCGAGGGCCGCCTGATCTCGAGCAGTGAATACCGTCAACAGTCAGGATCAGCAGTCGAATTGACACACTCGGAATCGGCTGGGTTCGCCTCTGCGGGGTAGGCGGTGAGGATGAGTTGTCCGTCCTCGCCCGCGAGGGCGGTGACCAGCAGTGTGCTCTCCTCGTCGAGGCGCAGGGTGAAGAGCGGATCGAGCTCCATCAGGAAGTCGAGGTTCTCCCGGTCCTTTGCAGGCAGGGGAGGTTCGACGGTCGCCTCGCACGTCCAGTGGTTGCCGGTGACGCGGATCGCGACTCGCACACCGATCCTGCCCAAGCACGTCGATCGGTTGGCCCACCACTCAAGCGTCGCGGTGCCCTCGTAGCTGTCCATCGCCCAAGTATCACGGGTAGGCGGGGGCCACATTTGCGGGACGGCCTGCAAGCGTGCTGTCGGGCGACCGTGTGTCGCCCCCGGTCGGTCCCGCGCAGCAAACCGGGTCTCTCCGGTGTGGCTGGCTGTGCGTGCCGTGCGGGGTTTTTACGGTTCGCGCGTGTGGTGGTTGAGGGTGTGGTAGCGGCGTTCGAAGGTGGTGAGGTGCGGGGTGAGGTCGGCGGGGGCGAGGGGTTTTCTGTATTGGGCGGTGATGCCTTGCTGGTTGAGGTGTTTGAGGACGTGTTCGAGGGGCGGGCTGTCGTCGGTGAGGTCTCGCAGCTGGGTGTGCCGCTCGAAAAGTCGTCGTCGCAGGTGGCAGCGGTGACGGTTCGTCGGCTGGGAGCATGCCCGGATGATCGTGTCCTTGTTGTACAAGGTGACCCGGGAGTTGCTCTCCCTGCCGTCGTTGCTGCTCCGCGGGGATGCGGCGAAAGACGCTGAGCTTCTCGTCCTGCGCCACGAGAACGGGGTGCTCCGCCGGCAGCTGGCCAGCCCGGTCCGCTACGAGCCAGTCGATCGGTTCTGGTTTGCTGCCTTGTCGGGGCTGATACCTCGGTGTCGCTGGCGCGAGGTCTTCCCGGTTACTCCGGGCGCCCTGCTCGGCTGGCATCGCCGATTCGTCGCCGCGAAGTGGGACTACAGCGCGCGCAGGCGCACCGGTCGGTATAGGTGCGGTGTTTCGGCGGCAAGGACGAGGCCTGGACTCAACCAGTCGTTGCAACAGCCCTCGCATTCTTCGGAGCGATGGTCCTGTACCCCCGGGCAGGGCAGCCCGGCCCGGAGGAGAGCTTCATCCATCGGCGGGCCGCTGATGGCCGGCCGACGAGCCCTGGCCGATGTGCGTCGAACCGGACTACTACAAGCCGGTCAGTGCACCCGTCGGCCCGGAGCCGGTCGCCGTGGTCCCGGTGGTCGACCTCTCGGTTCGCAGGTCGAGGGCTGAGACTTCCCGGTCGGTGTCGTTCTCGCATACGCCCGGGGGCCGCGGATGCGAACTGTCGGGAGGAGATGTCCGGGACGGTCGCGCAGTACATGTTGCCCTTGATGGCGGGGTGCTCGGTGGTGTCGGTGACCGAGGGGGTCGGATGTGTGGTGCGGGGTTGTACCTATTTTGATCCTCTCGAAGGTCAGAGATCCTCGCTTCGTGACGATCTGCCGGGGTGGGACCCTCACTGATGCGGACCACCATCTCCTGGCCCTGCGGGCCGCAGTTTGCGCTGAGCACGTTCTTGACCTGTTCGAGTCGGCTCGGCCTGAGGACCCGCGGCCGCGCCGGGCGATCGAGCATGCCCGCGCCTGGGTGCGTGGCGAGGTCAAGATGATGGCAGCTCGTGCGGCGGGCGGCCACGCGATGGGCGCGGCCCGGGATCTGCGTGGCGCAGCACGGTACGCCGCCGACGCCGCGGGCCAGGCCGGGGTTGTTGCACATGTCGCCGCACACGAGCTCGGTGCGGCTGCCTATGCGATCAAGGCCGTACGCGCTGCCGCGCCTGATGGCGAGAGTGAGGCTGCAGGGCAGCATGAGTGCCAGTGGCAGCGTGAGCAGCTCCCGGAGCCGATTCGCGAGCTCGTGCTTGACGACCAGCGGTTGAGGAACGACATCTGCTGGTCGGTGTTTGACTGCTGAGACTGATCCACTGGCACGTCGCCGAAGAATGCGGCACCTCGCCGACGATGTCCCGCCGGGATACCGGCCGGCGGGGCGGCGACATCGGAGTTCGTCGGCGTCGTGAACGGCCCCTTCGTCGGCAGGTGCAACGCCGCGCAACAGCAGTGACGCCGCGGGCGGCCTGCAGGGGGCGCTCTGTCACGCAGGATGCGGTCATGCGGATCCGGCCCGGTGGAGGGGGCGGGCCAGGCCCACGCCCGGGGCGGTGGGTGCGGTGTCGATTCATGGGTGGGTGGGGGTGTGGTGGGTGGTGAGGGCGTGTCGGCGGCGTTCGAAGTCGGGGGTTTCGTCGGTGATGTAGCGGGGGGTGACGGGCCGGTTGTACTGGCCGGTGATGCCACGGGCCGCGCATTCTTGTGCCACTTCGGCGCTGGAGGGCGCCTGCGTGTGCTGCCGGTGCTCGGCCCAGATGTTGTAGACGCGCCAGCGCAGGAAGTGGCGGCGCAGGTTGGCGGGGCTGACGGGTCGGCGGCTGCGTCCGAGGAGTCCTTGGTGGGCGAGGTGGGCGGAGAGCTGTTCGGCGGTGGGTTCGGTGCCGTGTTCGCTCTGGTACTGCATCCATGCGAGGTAGTAGCGGTCGGGCGCGGTGAGTTGTTCTCCTTGCGGGCGGCCTTGCGACGTGGGGGGACGTGCCCGGCCTCCCGGCGGCAGGGGCTGCGTGCGCTTGGCCCGACGGGCCCGTGCGGCAGCCGGGGGAGTGTGGGGTGGGTGGTGCGCCGTGGCGCCGTTGCGGGGGCCGGTCGCCTGCGGGCCGACAACGGAGCCGGGGGCCGGGACGGTGTGGGGTGTGCCCGGGTCGACGGTGGGGGAGACGCCTGCATGCACCTGGCCTGCGGATGCCATCGGGTTGCCGGACTCCGTGTGGCTGGTCAGTGGGGGTATGGGGGCTGCGGGGGCGTGGGTGGCGGGTGGGGTTCCACGTTCGTGTCCGTGGTCGCGCCAGGTGCTGGGGGAGGCACCGTGACGGGGGTGTGACGTCGGCCCGGCTACGATGGCGGGAGCGGGCCGTGGGGCGGGGGTATCGATGCCCTTGCCGAGCTGGCGGGTGTGGTGGGGACCGGCCGGGCCGGGGAGCGTGCCCGTTGCCTGCGGAGAGGGATCCTTCAGCAGGAGTTCCCCGCTGTGTTGGCCTTGGTGCTGTTGGGCGGGGTGCTGCTGCCGGTCGGGGGCCGCCTCCGCCGCGCGCGGGGCCGCGGCGGCCAGCGGGGCCGGAGCGTCTGCCGCGATCACGGGCTGCGGGGCGGGCGGGAGCAGGACCGGTTCGATGCCCGCGGCCGCGAGGCCCGCCGGGGCGGTCTCGGACAGGGGGACGCCGTAGCGGGCCAGGCGCAGCGGCATCAGGGACTCCACCGGGGCCTTGCGCCGCCAGGTGCGGCCGAAGCGGGAGTGCAGGCGTGCCTG
>NZ_JBEOWS010000517.1:0-4763 GCF_040296125.1 Streptomyces sp. NPDC002265
CTCGTCCGTGCGCAGGAAGACCCGCAGCAGGTCGCGCCGGGTGGCGATGCCGATGAGCCGGTCCTCCTCGTCCACGACCGGCAGCCGCTCGACGCTCTTCCTCGCCCGGGCGATCCTGATGGCGTCTGCTCCTTTACCTTCGGCTACACGGTCGTACTGCTGGATAACGCGGGTACTGCTCGCAGCCCCCGTGGGGGGCTTGCTTGACCTGCGTGCGCGGCAGTTCATCTCTGCCGTGCCCATCTCGACTTCCTGGGTACACGGAAAAAATAACCCTGCGACGAGCCGATGTCTACTGTGATCGCGACACATTTTCTTCAGGTTTGATGCGTGTAGTTCTGCCGCAAACACACCTGCATGAGTGATGCCCCGGCGCGAACCCACGAGGCGCGGACGAGGGAGCTGGCCATCCTCTACGAGCTGTGTGAACTGGCCAGCTGGCGGGATGCGCTGCGTCGGCGGGAGATCTGGGTGCCGGGGGCGAACCGGTGGCGTACCCCGGAGGACGATCTGCTGCCGGACTTCGAGGGCAATCGGGGGTTCGCCCGGGGGCGGAGGCTGACTGGGCTGTTGCGGGGCACCGGGCGGGGTCAGGGGGGAGTGAGGGTGTCGAGCCGGGCGGCGAGGTCGGGGTGGGCGGCGGCCAGGTGGGGGCGGGTGGCGGTCAGGGGGACGATGAGGTTGGCGGGGTCGTTGTGGGCGAGGGCCGCGTGGAGCTCATTGAGCGGGCGGCGGGCGGCGGGGGGAAGGTCGGTGAGGGCGGTGATCTGTCCGGCGAGGCGGCGCAGGTCGGCCGCATTGCGGCGGGCCCAGGTGGCGGTGTTGCGGTCGGCGGCCCGGGCCTGACGGGTGGCCGTCACGCGCTGTTCGCCGGTGGTCCCGGCCGGGCCGGGGCGGCCGCGCAGATAGCGGCGCTCTGCGGCCTGGCGGCTGGCGACACCCAGGGGAGAGGCGAGGTCGGCCCAGCTGGCGCCCGCGTCCCGGGCCGTTTCGATCAGGCCGGTCTCCCATCCGGCGAGCCGCTCACGTACCTGCCGCAGCAGCATCAGGGAGGCCAGCGCCTGTTCGGGAGCGGGCCCGGCGGCGTCGGGGGTTTCGTGCTGGGCGTCGCGCAGCGCGTCGTCTATGGCGGAAAGGGCCGCCGCGGCGGCGAGGAAGGACGCCGGGCTGTAGGCGTCGGCGTCGGTGGAGACCGGCTGGTCGGGTGCGGTCACGGGCACCTCCCTCGGGTTGTCATCATGTAGACGACATCTTGTTTGTCATCCATTGGATGACATGTTACAACGGTGTCAGTGAGGCGCATTGGCAGTAACTGCCTGAACCTGCTGGAGGTGTTTTCACGATGTTGATGCGCACTGACCCCTTCCGTGAGCTGGACCGGCTGGCACAGCAGCTGATGGGCCCGGGCACCTGGTCGAAGCCGTCGGCGATGCCGATGGACGCCTACCGCGAGGGCGACGAGTACGTGGTGGCCTTCGACCTTCCCGGTGTCACCGCGGACGCGATCGACATCGACGTCGAGCGGAACATGCTCACCGTCAAGGCCGAGCGGCGGCCGGTGACGAAGGCCGACGATGTGCAGATGGAGCTGTCCGAGCGGCCGCTGGGCGTCTTCTCCCGCCAGATCGTGCTCGCCGACACACTGGACACCGAGCACATCGAGGCCGACTACGACACGGGCGTGCTCACCCTGCGCATCCCGATCGCCGAGCGCGCCAAGCCCCGCAAGATCTCCATCGGCGTCGGGACCGGCCACAAGGAGATCTCCGGCTGACACCGGCCGGACAGGTGCGGAGGACGGGAACCTGATCTCCCCCCTCCAGCCCGCCCTCCGCACCCCCGTGGGCAGTTTGAAGAACAAGAAGGGGTGGCGGCCGCGATGACTCTGCGACGCGAAGCGTTCCTCGATCAGGTGAAGGAGCGCGGCAGGTACGGCACTGTGGAGGAAGCAGAGCGCGCGGCCCGTGTGGTGCTCGCCCTGCTCGGCGCGCACCTGGTCGGCGAGGTTCGCGCCCAGCTCGCGGCACGGCTGCCGGAGGAATTCGCCCTGATCCTGCTCAACCCGCTGCAGAGCGCCGAACCGCTGCCCCCGGAGCGGTTCGTGCGGGCGACCGCGGCCTGGATCGAGGGCGCCACCGAGCAGACCGCTGCCTGGGACGTCAGCGCTGTGCTGTCCACCGTCGCCGACGCGGCCGACGAGGACCTGCTGGGGCAGATCCTGCTCCAGCTCCCCGTCGGCTACGACCTGCTCTTCGGCCGCCCTCAGCCCACCTGACCATCGGTGCCCGACACCGGCACCATCCCACCCTGGCTTGACGAAAGGCATGCACCGCAGTGATCACCGACGTGCGCGTACCGCTTGAGCACCAGCAGCCGTACTCGACGGCGTATGAGCAGATGCTGGAGAAGGTCCGCTACGAAGGCGCCTACCTCACCCGTGAGAAGGCCGACGAAGCCGTCCGCCTAGTCCTTTCGGGGCTGGGACGCCAGTTGACCGGCGACGAACGCGTCGACCTTGCCGCCTGCCTGCCCCTGGAAGCCGCACGTGTCCTGACCGCACAGATCCCCGACACCCAGCCGCTGACCGGCTGGGCCTTCGTCAAGGACCTCGCCGCCCGCTCCGGCGCCTCCCTGGCCACCACCCGCTGGGACACCGGCTCCGTCTTCGCGGCCGTCGCCGCCCACGCCGGCCCTGACCTCATCACCCGCATCCTCCACCAGCTCCCCACCGGCCACGCGCTGTTGTTCGGCCGCGCCGAACTCACCTCCGCCGCGTAGCCGGCGACGTGCAGGCTCAGGGCGGACTCGATGGCCGCGCCGCTGTCCGCCCTGAGCCTCGGTGCCCGCGAGGAGGGCGATGTCGTCGTCACCGCTATGGGCCAGCCCGGCGAGGAGCTCGTCACAGAAGACAGCCAGCGGTTCGCGGGTCAGGGCTGCGGCGTGCTGACGCAGCCGGGCGAGACCGCGGTCGAGGACTTAGCCGGGGCGTTCGATCAGGCCGTCGGTGTAGAGCAGCAAGGTGGAATGCGGCGCAAGGGCGTGGGTGCTGCTGGGCCGGGGCATGTCGGGTTCGATGCCGAGCAGGACACTGTGGCCGGTGGTCAGGTAGCGAGTGTCACCGTCGTGCGACACCAGCAGGGGCGGTGGATGGCCGGCGTTGGCTAATTTCAGCTGCCAGCTGCGGTGCGGGTTCGAGACGGGCGTAGATGCAGGTCGCAGTCTGCCCGCCGTAAAGGGTGTGGCTGGTCACGTCCAGGCGACGAAGGATGTCGCCCGGCGGTTCGAGCCGGTCGCAGACCAGCGCGCGCAGCATGTCGCGCAGCTGTCCCATGGTGACCGCCGCGGCCAGATCATGGCCGGTGACATCCCCGATGATCAGTGCCATCGCGCCGTCCGGAAGGAGGTGGAATCCCGCGGGGGACGTGCACTCGTCCAGGTCGCCGACACCGCCGACGCCCAGCAGCTCGAGAGGGCCGCCGAGGCCGCCGAGCAGGCTTTCGGCTCCATCGACATCTGGATCAACTGCGCGTTCACCAGCGTGTTCGCCGCCTTCGACGACATCACCGCCGAGGAGTACGACCGGGTCACCCAGGTGACCTATCTCGGCTTCGTCAACGGCACCCGGACCGCGCTGAGCCGGATGCTGCCCCGAGACCACGGCACCGTGGTCCAGGTCGGCTCCGCGCTCGGAGAACGGGCGCCATCCCGCTCCAGTCGGCGTACTGCGGTGCCAAGCACGCCATCAACGGTTTCACCTTCTCCTTGCGCACCGAACTGCTGCACCGCGGCAGCAACGTGCACATCTGCCCCCGGGACCCGCACCGGCGGCTGAGTCTGTGCCCGAGCCGGCCGGATCCGTCGCATGACCGGCGAGCCGACGGCTACTCGACCAGCAGTGCTGGCTGCCGGGCGGGCCGCCGCCGCATCGGGATGCTCGTCACCGCCGCCGCCTTCGCGTCCGCCGACCTCGGCATCAAGATGTGGGCCGAACACACCCTGGCCGACGGCCCGATCGAAGGCGGTCCGCTGGATCTGCAACTCGCCCACAACCCCGGCGTCGCCTTCTCCGCCGGCGCGAACGCCCCGGGCTGGATGGTCCTGGCCGTCACCGCCCTGATCACTACGGCGGTCGCCGTCGCGCTGTGGAGGACCGCTCCGACCGCCCGCCGTCTGTGGGGCACTGCGCTCGCGGCGATCCTGGGCGGCGCGGTGGCCAACCTCGTCGACCGGGCCGCCGACGGCGTCGTCACCGACTGCCTGCACTCCGGCTGGTGGCCCACCTTCAACCTCGCCGACGTCTTCATCGTCTGCGGCGGCTTGCTCCTGGTGGCCTTGTCCTGGCGCACCGACCGGCCCCGGCCCGCGCAGACGTAGCCGCTCAACCCCGCGAGGCGCCGACCCTCAACGCCTGCCGCAGCTCGTCGAGCTCAGGGGCGCCGGCCAGGCCGTCCGGCGTGCGATAGACCCGGCACGCCAGCCCCGGCGCCCTGCCCGCCTCGGCGAACGGATCCCGGCCCCCGATCCAGATCGTCGGCGAGCCGGTGAAGCCGATCCGCTCCGCCTCCGCCTGGTCGGAGACCACGCGGATGGTGAAACCGACCTTGCGCAGCCCTTCCTCATCCAGCGCCTGCCGCAGCCGGTCGGCGGCCAGCGTCTCGTTCGGGCAGTCCGGCACGGTCAGAACCACGATCTCCATGTCTCCAGGATCGTGTACCGGCCGCCGCATGCGCCCCGCCTCACGCACACCACCGCCCCGGCATTGC
>NZ_JBEOWS010000518.1:0-4749 GCF_040296125.1 Streptomyces sp. NPDC002265
GGCCCCGGCCCGGGGCCTGCCGTGAGCGGTCCGCCGGTGAACGGGCCGGCGGGACCGGACCGGACGCCTGCCGCCGGGCTCCGCCGGCCGCCCGCAGCGGACAGCCGGTGTCCAGACGGTCCGCCAGATCGGCGCGCAGTGCGGCGAGTTCGGCCATCCGTGCGTCGACGATCCGAATCTTGTCCGCGAACAGCGCGGACAGTGCCGCCGCGCTGTCCGGGGCCTCGCCGAGTTCCGCGAAGTGCTGTGCGATCTCCGCCAGGGTGAACCCGAGCGCCTGCGCGGTACGGACGTACTCGAGCCAGGGCACGGCCTCCGGCGGGAAGTCCCGGTATCCGTTGGGCAGTCGGCGGCTCTCGACCAGGCCGATCCGCTCGTAGAACCGGACGGTGTCCTTCGTCAGGCCCGTCCGTGCGGCCAACTCCCCGATATGCATGGCCCTTTGCCGTGCCCTTCCGTCCGCTCCGTCCGCCCGATGGCCTTGACCTTGGAGCGTACTCCGCTGTTTACGGTGAGGCGCCGGTTGTCCAGCACCCATCAGGAGCCCCTCCGTGATCCCTCGTCCCGCTCCCGCCCGACCCGCCTATCTCCGTCTCGTTCGCGCGAGCGCCTGGTACGACCTCGTCGTCACGGCCGGTTTCGCGACACCATGGACGTACGCCCTGGTCCACGACGTCCTCGACGCGGCCGGTGACGCGTTCGGGTGGGGCACGCTGCCCGCGCTCGATCCGACGCAGACCATGTACGCGAACCTGATGGGCTCGCTCGTGGTCGTCTGGTCCGCCCTGCGGCTCCTTCGGCCGGTCGCGGTCCACGGCCTGTTCGACGGTTTCGCCCGGGTGCTGTTCGCGGCCTGGGAGGCGTACGCGCTGGCGCACGGGGCGACGCGAGTGCTGTGGCTGTTCCTCGGTGTCGAGGTGGCGTTCGGGGTGCTCCAGCTCGTGCCCTGGTGGCGTCGGCGCACCGGTGCGCCGGCCGGGCGGACCGGCGGGCCCGTGTTCAGGGCCGCAGGCGGGTGACCGGGGTGAACGGACGGGCGCGGGCGATCAGCAGCGCGACGTCGTCGTGGTCCTGCGGGTTGCGGAGGTTGCGCAGCAGCCGGTTGCAGATCTCCTCCAGCGTGCACTCCGGAGCGTCGAGCAGCCCCAGCAGCACGTCGAGCCGATCGTCGAGGTGCCCGTGCCGGGTCTCGACCAGACCGTCGGTGTACAGGACCAGTTCGTCGTCCGGGGCGAAGCGCAGCGTCGTCGACTCGAAGGGGACACCACCGACACCGAGCGGGGTGCCGGTGGGCAGTTCGAGCAGCCGCGGCCCGGTGCCGTCGCTCACCACCACGGGCGGCATGTGGCCGGCGTTCGCGATGCGCAGCTCGGCGCGGTGCGGGTCGTAGACGGCGTAGACGCAGGTGGCGATGTACTGCTCCAGCCGTGAGGTGATCGTGTCCAGATGCTGGAGGACCTGGGCGGGGTCCAGGTCGAGCTCGGTGAAGGCAGCGGTCGCGGTGCGCAGCCGGCCCATCGCGGCGGCCGCGTGGATGCCGCTGCCCATCACGTCCCCCACGACGAGCGCGGTCCGCTCGCCCGCCAGCGGCAGTACGTCGTACCAGTCGCCGCCGACCTCGTAGGCGGCGACCGCGGGCAGATAGCGCGAGGCGACCCGCAGACCGGGGAGGTGCGGCGGGTGGTCGGGGAGCAGGCTGCGTTGCAGGGTCTCGGCGGCGTTGCGCACGCTCTGGTGCGTGCGGGCGTTGTCGATGCAGACCGCGGCGCGCGAGGCGAGCTCGGTGGCGATGGCGAGGTCGTCCTCGTCGAAGGGCCGCGGATCACGGGCGCGGGTGAGCGCCAGGAACCCGAGCGTGGTCCCGCGCGCGTTGAGCGGCACGGCCATGTACGAGTGCACCCCGGCCCGGGCCAGCAGCACCGCCGCGTGTTCGTCGCGGGCGATCCGGGCCAGGTCGGTGCCGTCCGCGTGGCTGATCAGCACGGGCCGCCCGCCGCGCACGCACTGCGTCACCGGACTCTCGGCCTCGTACCGGGTGATCGTGCCGGGCGGGTCGGCGGCCAGGAAGGCGTCGGTGGGGTAGGCGGCCTTCACCGCGAGGGCACGAAAGAACGCCGGGCCGTCCCGGGAGGCGGGCCGGTGCTCGTCGAGCATGGAGTCGAGCAGGTCGACGGCGGCCACGTCGGCGAACTCGGGCACCGTCACGTCCGCCAGCTCCCGCGCGGTCTGACCGACCTCCAGCGTGGTGCCGATCCGGGCCGAGCCGTCCGCGATGAGCGCCAGCCGGCGCCGTGTCTCGCCGGCCTCCTGCGCCGACGCGTGGCGCGCGGTGACGTCCACGACGAGTTCCGCCACCCCGAGCACACGGCCGACGGAGTCCTCCAGCCGGTACATCGAGATGGTCCAGGCGTGGTCGTGCCCGGGGTCGGCCGGGGTGCGCCCCACGACGGTGGACTCCTCGATCAGCGGGGCCCCGGTGCGCAGCACCTGGTTCAGCGCCGCCTCCGTCTCCTCGAACGCCGGCGACGACATGACCTCGCGGTAGTGGCGGCCGAGATGGTCCGCCGCGGGTATTCCGTGCATGCGTTCCAGGGCGGGGTTCACGGACACGTACCGGAGGTCGGGGTCGAACATCGCCACCCCGACCGGTGACTGGGAGATCAGCCGGGTCGACAGGGCCACGTCCCGTTCCAGCTCGCGCAGGGTGGGGGAGTCGGCGCCGAGTCCGAGCGCGTAGTACTCGCCCTCGTCGCTCAGCAGGCGCATGTTGCGCAGCTCCACCTGCCGCGTGCTGCCGTCCTTGCACCGGATGGGGAAGATGCCGGCCCAGCTCCGGCCGGTCTCCATGACCTCGGCGAAGGTCTTGATCACCCAGTCCCAGTGCTCCTCGTGCACGAGCACATGCACGGCGTACCGCCCCAGGGCCTCCTGCGACGAGTAGCCGTACAGCTCCTCGGCCTGGGGGCTCCACAACACGATCCGGCCGTCCGCGTCGAGCACGACCGCCGAGACGTTCAGGAGGTCCATCAGCCCGGTCGGCCGGTCGCCCACCGCGACTGCGAGAGCGGGGGGCGGCCGCTCGGGTCCGCTCATGGCGGGCACTCCTTCCGGCCGCAGGACGGGCGCCGCCCCCTTCCGGCGGGAGCGCTTCCTGCCGGTGCGCAGGCGCCTCGGCTTCCATGGTCCCCCCGATGCCCGGGATCGCACACTTTCGCGCGGGTTCACCGTCGCGGGTTGGGGGCAGATGATATGCACGCAGCGCCCCGCACGATCTTGCCGGCCTGCATCCGGAGTGAGGGACGGTGCCGCACACGGGCGCCTACCCGGGGAAGGGGCTCATGGCAGCGACAGGGAGTGGGCGAGGGCAGCACCGGCAGGCGTGGGCCGCCCGGGGGGCGCTGGCCGCCGCGGCGGCGGCCGCGCTGCTGCCCCTCGTCTACGGGGGGCTGGGCGGGCTGGTGCTCCTGGCGGTCGGACTCCTCGGGCTGGCCGTCACCGCCGCCGCGCTCTGGTGGACGCTGTCCCGGCGCGGCGTGGTCCGGGCGGCGGCGATGGTGCTGGCGGCCGCCACCCCCGTCGTCGTGGTCACCCTGTTCGTCGCGGTGGGGCTGCTGTGGGTGATCGCGCTGTCCGTGCTCCTGTGGTGTGCGGCCGTGTGGAGCGGACGGTACGCCCTGCGCAGCACGGACCTGCGTCCCGTACGGATGAAGGAGCACCGTACGCCGCCGCCGAAGCGGCCCTTCCTGATCCTCAACCCGCGCTCCGGCGGGGGCAAGGTAGAGAAGTTCTCGCTCCGGGAGAAGGCGGAGCGCCTCGGCGCCCGCGTCGTGCTGCTCGACCCCGCACAGCACCAGGACGTCACGGAACTGGCCAGATCCGCGGTGGCCGGGGGAGCGGACCTGCTGGGGGTCGCGGGCGGGGACGGTACGCAGGCGCTGGTCGCCGCCGTGGCCGCGGAGCACGATCTGCCGTTCCTCGTCATCTCGGCCGGCACCCGCAACCACTTCGCCATGGACCTGGGCCTCGACCGCGACGACCCCTCCACCTGTCTGGACGCGCTCACCGACGGGGTGGAACTGCACGTCGACCTCGCCTTCGCCGACGACCGGCCGTTCGTCAACAACGCCTCCTTCGGGGTGTACGGGGCCGTGGTGCAGGAGCCGGGCTACCGCGACGCCAAGGTGGGCACCGCGCTGGAGGTGCTGCCGGACCTGCTGACCCGGCAGCGCGGTCCGCGGCTGACGGTCCGCGCCGACGACACCACGCTCGCCGAGCCGCAGGCCGTGCTGGTGAGCAACAACGCCTACCGCACCGGCGACCCCTTCGGCTTCGGCCGCCGCGAGCGGCTGAACTCGGGGCGGCTCGGGGTGCTCGCCGTCCGCGTGGACAGTGCCGTGGAGGCGGCCGAGCTGGTGCTGGAGCCGAACCCGTCCGGGCTGGCGGCGCTGACCGCGCACGAGGTGGTCGTGGAGGCGGACGAGGCGCAGCTGGAGGTCGGTCTGGACGGCGAGGCGCTGCTGATGCCCGCCCCCGTCCGCTGCCGTATCGCGCGCCGCACGCTGCGGGTCCGCGTCCCCCGGCTGCGGCCCGGGGTGCCGGAGGCGCCGCCGCGCCTCGACTGGCGCCGACTGCGCAAGCTCGCGGCCGCGGTGAGCCGTACGGCCGTACCCGGACGGTCGGCCCGCACCCGCCCGTCCGTGCCGGACGACGGGAGCGGCGGCCCGCGCTGAGTGCTGCGCGGGCCGCCGC
>NZ_JBEOWS010000519.1:0-4728 GCF_040296125.1 Streptomyces sp. NPDC002265
GTGGTGGGGGTGGGCGGGGGCGGGGCGGGGGGGGGGCGGTCCCCGCGCGCCCGGCGCCGCTCTGGGAGGCCTGCAGGCCGGACATAGTCACGGGCTCGCCGGTCGAAGGACGGGCCCGTATGCGGATCAAGTGATGGTGCACAGGGTTTCTGCGAGGAGTTCCTCGTGCGGGGCGGGTCCGGGCCGGAACTGGTCGAGGAAGTTCCGCAGCGGCACGGGTGGTACGAGGCGGTCGCCGCGGCACGGGCGCAGCCAGTACGGGCCGGGGGCTTCCGACTGCGCCATGGGTGGCAGGGCGAGATGGTGGGGTCTGCCCAGGCACAGCCCGTACCGGTGCGGGGCCCAGACCTCACTGGTCCCTGGGGGTACGAGCCAGATGAGCCACTGCCGTGTGGGGTCCTCGATGACCGGGCCGCAGGCGTCGGGCTGGCCGTGGCCGGTGTGCTGGACCTGGTCGAGGAGGTCCATCACGGCGTAGGCCTCGGGGCAGGAGGCGGTGACGACGATGTCGAAGAACCGGCCGCCCAGCGGTAACTGGAGCACCCGGCCCTGCTGGAGGTCCATCAGGTTGCGCACGCGTGCGGCGAGGTCGCGCATGTCCGTGGCGACATTGTCCGCGGCGATGGTGTGGGGGCGCGTGGAGAAGTCCACGGGGGCTGTCGGCGCGCGTTCTGCCGGGTTCGCCGAACGTTGGGGGAGTGGTGTGGGCCTGCTTGCACTGCTTTGGTCGTGGACGGGATGGTCCTGGTGTGTGCGGAGTTCGGACATGGCTCTCTGTGTCGTCGTGTAGTGCATGGAGGTCAGACCGACTCTCGCAGACAGGGCAGCTCCACCAGCCGCTCGAGCAGTTCCTTGGCGGTCCAGGCCATAGGGAGCAGAAGTCCGACGGCTTGTCGGTAATCGCTGGGCGTCTCCTTGGAGAGCAGTGCACGGGCCCGGGTGGCAAGATGAGTTGTGCTCTCGTCGGTCTGGTCGGCGTCGGCGTCGGTGGCGCAGGCGATGTCGGCGAGGCGCTTCAGGTGGCCGCGCAACCGCAGCGTGGACTCCTTCACCTGCTCTTCGTGGGGCGCCCGTTCGTCCAGGGCAGTGCTGACGTCAGCGAGGACGGTGTCGTCGTCGAGTGGCTGCCGCCGGGGGACCTTCGCGAGCACCGACTTCAACCCGTCGGGGTCCCAGGGCGGTGTCCCTGTAGCAATAGTTCGTGGTCGGTGCCGGATGGCGGCACCCATGGGTCCCTGCCCCTGGTTACCTGCTGCCTGTCGTGGGAGAGGCCCTTGCCGCGATGGTGGCGCAGCGGTCTCGTCCCCGGTTCGTGCGATGTCTGGAACGGGGGCCATGCAGCTTCTCAACGCGGCGCTTAATGCACCTGCGTGTGTGATCCACCCGTGACCGCTGGGGCTCCTGTGCCAGTACGGGCCCGGTCCCTGGGTTCGGTGTGTCGGCGGGAGGGCGAGAGTACCGCCTGTACCGATCGCTCGGGTACTTGTGATGTCCCAGTCGGAGGTGGTAGCGGGCGGCACGAAGTAGTAGACCACCTGCGCATACGGGTCTTCGGCTACAGCGCCACAGCGCTGGTCGAGGACAGCCAAGGCCGCGAGGCCGATCCCGCGTGCGACGCGTATGGCGTCCCAGTCGTGACCGGCGTCGTACAGCGTGCACCCTGCTGCGGTCGGCAGTTGCCAGGTCGGCATCACGGGCTCCTCACCATCTGCATCCGTGTGTTGAGACTGGCCCTATGAGAAGGATGAATCGAGGACTTGAAGAGGCCTTTTAGCTGCCAACTATGGGACTTTCTCTACCTCTTTGGAGGCGGGTCTGGCCATATACAGGGCTTCTAGTGACACTGTCAGAAGAGCCCACACGGAGGTGCAGCAGTGCCACGGCCCGCAGGTAACACCCGGCTGAAGGCGGCCCGCCTGGCAGCAGGTTTCCGATCACAACAAGCCCTCGCCGACGCCCTCGGCGTAGGTGTCCGGCAAGTGCGTCGCTGGGAGTCGGCCAACCCGCCCTGGCCCCATCCAGACCAGGCCCAAGCCCTCACGCGCGAACTCGGCCAGGAACTCGAGGCGCTGGGCTTCATCTCGCCGCACCCTCAACCGCCCCACCGCTCCCGACCCGCCGCCGGCGGATCCGGACCGACCTCACTGGGACTCGGCTCCGTCCCCACCCAGGCCGCGACCGTGCAACCCCCCACTGTGGCAGCCGACTTCCAGGCGGTCACCCGCTCGCACCGTCGGCTGTACTGGTCGGTGGCCCCTGCCACGCTGCACCCTTCGGCCCTGGCGCACGCCGCTCTGGGCTGCGCTCTGCTCACCGAAACCGCGGGACAGACACGGCGGGCCGTCGCTATTGGTCTTGCCGAGACGTACCTGCTGGCGGGACGTATCGAGTTCTTCGACCTGAGGGAACCACAGCGAGCGGCCCGGACCCTGCTCCTGGCGCTGCAAGCCGCAGGCGAAGCGGATGCCCCGCTGCTCGGTGCGGCGATCCTCGCGCACAGCGCTTTCATCCCCGGCTGGCAGGGCGAGAGACAGGACGCCGTGGAACGCATGGTCGCAGCGCGGACCTACGCCCGGCGAGGGCCGGCCTCGGCCGAGCTGCTGGCCTGGCTGGACGCTGTCGAGGCGGAATGCGAGACGAGGTGCGGCAACACCCGTACCGCGCTGCACCTGATCGGCCATGCCGAGGATGTGCTTGCGGCCGGCTCGCCGTACGACAGCCCCGAGTGGCTCGACTGGTTCAGCCCCGTTCGCCTTGCCGCCTTCAAAGGAAACACGCAGCTCAAGGCCGGACACCTCCCGCAGGCCCGCGCGACACTCCAACAGGTGCTCGACGACCTCGGCCCGAGCGACGAAAAACAGACCACCGTCGTTCTCGGGGACCTGGCCGCGGTCGAGGCCGCAGACGGCCGGCCGGAACAGGCATGTGGGTACGCACTGCGAGCGCTCGATCAACTGGAGAAGACCTGGTACGCCACCGGCATGGACCGAGTGCGCGAAGTGCGGCGCTCACTGACGCCCTACCAGCAACAACCATGCGTGAGCGACCTCGACGACCGGCTCTACGGCTGGTCGACGACCGTCAGCGCGCTGAGTCGTTGAAGTCGCGGATGCACCCCGGCAGCTCCAGAAGACTGTCCACCCTGAAGGTCGGCAGCTGCCGGGCCTCTTGCGTCCGCCACTGGATCGTCGCCCACGGGCCCCGGTGAATGAGCGCCGTAGGCATGCCGGTGGCGACGGCCGGCCGCAGATCGTTGTCGACGCGGTCACCCACGTAGAGGATCTCCCGCGAGGCGAAGGGAGTCACCTCGGCGACGCAGCGGAAGAACTTGGCATCCGGCTTGCTGACACCCCAGTCGTCAGAGGTACCGATAAAGTCCACATCGTCCGAGAAGAGCTGGCGCAGGATCGCGCCCGCCCGCACCGTCTGGTTCCCGGCAATGCCCAACCACAACCCGTCAGCCCGCAGCTGGGCCAGGGCAGGCCGCACGTCGGCGTAGAGGTCCTCTTCGCCGAACGTCTCCGGCTGTCCCGCAGCCACGCGCTTGTCCCGCTCCTCGTACAGGTCAAAGCCCGGGCGGAACTCCTGGAACACCTCACGGTAGTCGCGGCCTTGGGCGATGACGGCACCGAACATCGCGTGGAAGGTGTGCCGGGGCACGTCCAGCCAGTCGGCCCAGGTGCCGTACTCCCGGGTCTCGTCCACCAGGCACTCACCGACATCGAACACCACCGCGCGAATCATGACGGCAGCGTATCCGGCCATCAGCCCGGCCTCGTCCAGAGCCAGTAGGTCGATGGCTGTGCCGTCGTCCCAGTAGAGGCCTTGCTTGGGATACCTCCGCTTGCGTGGAGCCGACGCCCACGATCACGGGCTGCTCACCCGCGCCAGTGGGACACCTCCGCTCGCCCGCTGACTGGGCGAGCCGATCGCGCTCCTCGGCACTGAGCGGGACATTTCACCAGCAGGCTCGCATTGCCCCGCGGGTAGAGTCCGCAGGCATGTATCCGGTCGCTCGTTCCAGCGCACGTCTCGACCTGCGGGAACTCACCATCGCGGACGTGGGGGCGCTGTACGCCATCTACGGCAGCCCCGTAGCCACCGAACATCTCTCGTTCGAACCCCGCAACCGTGAGCAGGTCGAACAGATCGTGTCCCGGTCCGTCGCGGCCACCACGGCGACGCCCCGCACGGAGTACGCTCTCGCCGTCATCGAGCACCAGTCGGCCGAACTTATCGGGTTCGGACGTCTGGCCCTCGACCCCCACCAGCAGCGCGGAGCCACCATGGGCTTCGCGCTGCGCCCAGATGTATGGGGGCGCGGCTACGGTGTGGAGACGGTTCGGCTGCTGCTCGCCCTCGGTTTCAACGAACTCCAGCTCCACCGCATTTGGGGCGCACGGTCCCCCTTCAACGAGGGCTCGGCGCGCACCATGGATGCTGCGGGCATGGTGGAAGAGGGCACCATCCGCGAGCACGTGCTGAAAGCCGGGCAGTGGAGAGACTCCGTCGTGCACGCGATCCTCGACCGCGAGTTCTCCTCCACCTCTTGACCAGGCCAGGGCTCGTGCCGAGTCGCGAACATCACGTAGCCGAGTCGTGCACGGGGACCTTGTCCACTGCTCATCCGATAAGACACCGTTTCTTTTGGCCTGGGGTGGTCGTTGGTCAGTGCATGGCAGACCTGGTCCAGCGGCTGGTACCGGACGAGTTGTGGGAGCTGTTTCG
>NZ_JBEOWS010000520.1:0-4691 GCF_040296125.1 Streptomyces sp. NPDC002265
TCGATGAACGCGAGGGTGTGCGTATAGGATAAACACCCCAAGTGCGACGGCCGCGAAGGTCACTTACCAACACAGGCCATCTCTAAATGCCCTCTTAGAGAGCATCTGATTAGTGTTCACGGAGACACGGGCGGGATGTCTGTTTCGATTCGCCAGGTTGGTGTGGATTCTCCAGTCAGCTCGCGGGACATTTTGTTAGCCATTGCCCAGTGGATCATCGTGCGGGATCTCTGCGGGAGGGCTTCGTAGTCCCGTGCGAGGCGGCGGTGATGCATGAGCCAGCCGAAGGTCCGCTCGATCACCCAGCGTTTCGGCAGGGGTTCGAAGCCCTTCATCCGTGGTCGCTGGACCACTTCCACGTCGATGCCGAGCGAGGCGCCGTGGTTGAGGATGCTGCTCTGGTATCCGCCGTCCGCCCAGACCTTGGGCACGGTGGGATGGGCCGCGGCCAGGTCGTCGGAGGTGCTTGCCGCAGACGGTGTCGTGCACGTTCGCGGCAGTGATGAGGACGGCCAGGACCAGGCCGAGGGTGTTGGTGACCAGGTGCCTCTTGCGCCCTTTGATCTTCTTGCCGGCGTCGATGCCCTGGCTGGTCTCGGCCACGTTTGCCGAGGTCTTCACGCTCTGCGCGTCGATCACGGCCGCGGTCGGCTCGGCCCTGCGGCCATGGGCTCGCCGGGTCTTGTCGCGCAACAGGTCGTGAACTTGCTGGGGCGTGCCGTCCGCTTCCGACTGCTAGCCAACCACCACTTTAGGAGAGAGGCTGGGCTGCCTCCCTCCTGAGCTGCGGCTTCACCGGTCCAGGAAGCGGGCGCGTATTCGCCCATGAGGCACCGGTGTTGACCGTGGCGGACCCCTGCATCTGGCACGGTTGTGGCACGCGACCTCTTCGCGGCGAGATGTAAAACTCAGCGGCTGCGATGGTCCGTGGAGCCTTGCCGTGAGTGCTGCGTCAGGAGCTCAGGCGCTGGGCTGTCCTTCTGACGCGTTGGTGTGCACGGACGCCGGGCCTGCTTGGGACCGTTCTAGGCGCCGCTGACGGGCACGGGCCACGCGAGCCGGGGACTGAAACAGGTCGTTCAGCACCTCGTCCATGAGTGTCAAGATTTCTTCGGCCGCCTCGTGATCAACGGGGATGAGATCGCCATGGGCTACCTCATTGCCGCCGAAGCGCACCTCGTGTGCTGCTTCCTTGATGTGCCCGCGTAGCAACCCGAGTTGGTGCAGCTCATCGATCTTCGCGATCAGGCTCCCTCTGGTGACACCCTTTTCCTTTGCGGATGCCTCGACCACTGCACGGGCAAGTGCCACGGCAGCTCGGTCGGCCTTGATGCTCAGACAATCGTGCGCCTCAACCGCGAGCGACTCGATCGCTGCGGGGATATCTGGGAACGTCCTGTTGGACTTCGCCGGGGGAAGCCATCGTGGCTGCTGGGCCTGAGGATGGTCCCAGAGATCAGAAGGTGCGTCGTCCCAATCATTCGTAGGCTTGAAGTCGGTCCACCCGTAGGCGAGGACCAGCCGGCGGCAGTTGGCACATTGATAGGCTTCGAATCCCACGTTAAGACGGCTGTCCTGATCGGGGACCACTTCAGCACCGCCGACCGGTCTCATGTGAGCCAGCCGTCCGCACCATCCGCATGTCGTGCTTGCCATAGTCGGAGACTAGTGCGCAACGCCCCGATGGGCATGAGATTTGTGACCGTTGTGGTCGCGGACCAAAGCAAGCCGCAGGGCTGGCCCGTGCCAACAGCTGCGGGGCCCTCAGCTTGGGAAGCTGCGATCATTCACGGCTCGTGCAGGCGCTGACCTGGGTAAACGGGTGGACCGTGGCCTTGTTCGGCTGGGCTGCTTTCACCGAGGTTCCCCGCTGTTCCCCGCTCGATCTGGTGCGCTTGTGGTGCGGCGGCACCGCTGCGGGCCCGCCAGCGTTGGGGATGTCAGTGCTACGTCTCAGGGGCCGATTCGATGACATCGGCCCATTCTCATAACGGTGAAGGACTCGCAGGTGAGCAGGGTCACCGGCCTGTGACCCTAGCCGCAGGGGACAGTCACTGTCTGCCCCCGTCCGTCAGCGTTGATGTCAGCACTGATGTCAGCCCGGTCGATCCGCAGCCGGCCGTCGCCGATCCAGCGCACCGGGTCGCTGTCGGCGAGAACATGTGGGGCCCGGCCCGCCGTGAGGCGTTGCTGGGCCCCTCGCCTGTCCAGGCCTCAGCCGGTCGTCGGAGGCTCGCCTTCGGCCTGTCGGGCGCGGCGCTGCGCGCGCGTGCCGGTGCCGGGCTTGTCCTGGGCCGACCAGTCCGGTTCGGGCCCGGGGTCCTTCGTCGCCACCTTGATGACCTTCAGTCCGGCGGTTCGGGCCCGGGTGTGCTGGCTCGTGTCGCACGTCAGGAAGCGGACGTCGCGGCCGGCCAGGCCTTGAATGGCCACGGTTCGGTCGATGATCTCGTCATCGTTACGGTCTAGGCGCACGTGGCCGGGAGGATCGAGGACGATCTCTACGTTGACCCTGCCGCGGGTCTCGCCGTCCTTGGGGGTGTACACGCCCTCGTGCAGGAACCCGTGCGTGTGGCCGTCGAGGACCTCGTCGAGGCGACCGAGCGTGTGGGCTGCACGCCAGCGGCCCCGCTGCTTGCTGGTGTCCTTGAGGTCGTCCAGTTCGTCGACCACCACGATCGGGAACAGCAGGCGGACGAACTCCCAGGGCTGTACGTCGAGGATCGCGTGCAGGTCGACGTCGGCCAGCTTCACGTCGTTCTGGATGTAGAAGCTGGAGTCGGCGACGACGAAGGCCTCCCGCATGTTCCACCGGCTGATCTGCGTGTCCAGCGCGTCCACGGCCGCCGCGAAGGCTTCGATGCGTTCGACCACTTCAAGTTGCACCAGTCCGTTCACCAGACGGGTCTGGGCGGGGCCGGCGAGCGTGCCGCAGCTGGCCAGCAGCACCTTGTACCGGGGGGTGAACACGAGCTGTTCGAGGTCCCTGTCACTGACCTGGGAGCGCAGCAGCCGGGCTGAATCGGTGGCCCACTCCAGGTACGCCATCAGCCCCTCGAAGGCGTTGTCGTAGTGCCCTTGGAGGTTCTGCGCCGTGGTGTGCACGCCGCTGAGGACCTTGCGAATGTTGAGCCGATCTGCGCCCGGACGGGGTGATATGAGCATGCGCTGATCATGGCAGCGCGGGCTGGTGGACCGCCTCGGGTTTCCGAACAACAGCCGACATCGCCGTGCTCCAACCACAGGGCGTGCGGAGGGGTGTTCAGATGGCGGGAGACTCTGCCTCATGACTGCACGTCGCTCGCTCGGTTCCGGTCCGGCCGCTCTCGCCCCTGCTGCTCCTCTGCCCGTGGTCCCGGCCCGGTTGTTGCCGGTGAAGCGGGCGGCCGTGGACGACGGCCAGGCGGACGATGTGGTGCTCGTGCCGCAGGGCTCGGGACAGGCTCGGAAGCGGCGGCAGCTCGGTGTGCCGGCGGCGGTGAACCCGACCGGGCCGGATACGCCGGCGCTTCCTCCTCGTCGCGGCTGACGCGGCGGCGCTCGAGGGAGCTCCGGCTCCGAATTCGTTGCACTGGCGTTGAGGTTTGTTGAGCCCTGGGACCCCTTTCCGGTAGTCGACGGCATCGAGGGCGCAGGCCTTCGCGTGCGGGTGGTCGACGTCGAGCAGCTGCACGGCGCGGCCGGGCTCACCGCGGCTTGCGGTTCTCCTTGTGGGCGGCTGCCTTCGTGGTCCTGGTGCTCGTCGCCGCCGTGGTGGGGTCGGACTGTGGCTTCTGGTCCTCGGTGTCGGGGCGGGTTCAGGGTGCGCGGTAGGGGCCGCCGGGTTGGGTGGCGGTGATGGTGGCCCAGGACTCCCCGGCTTCGGCAAACCAGTCGTCGACGGGCTTCCAGCGGCGGGTGTCGGGCATGGCTGCGCCCTGGGGGTTGCGCGGAGTGGGGATCGGGCGGGCCAGTCGCTGGTTCCGCCCGGCTCGCGCCATGCGATGCGCTCACAGCTGGAGGAAGAAGGCCAGCGCCATGAAGGCGGCGAGGGCGATCGTCAGGGCCGGGATGAGGGCGGGGTACGCCACGGCGATCAGCCCGACGAGCACTGTGCCAATGAGGGCGAGGGCGACGGTGTGACGGTCCTGCGGCTTGTTGGACACGGGTCCTCCTATGAGTGGTGGTCTGCGGGCCGGAAAAAAGTCCGCCCGTCCCGGACAGCCGGGAGCGGTGCTGAGGGTGAGGGAGCCGCGGGTTAGCGCCGCAAGCCCTCGGCATCACCTGTGAGGTCGAGGAGCGAAGTGCCGAAATTAGGCGGTGGGGGATGCGTGCACGAGGAAGCCCCCCACCGAGGCGGTGAGGGGCTGTCAGGCCAGGGGACAGGGTGCAGCGCGGTCATTCAACAGCTGGGCGAGGAACGGCTCCTACATGGGTTGCGTCGCAGGTCTGACACGGGTGACCGCCCAGGAGTAACGAGACTTCCGCCATGAGCAGTACTCGCCGCCACTCGGGACCGGGCCGATGGGCACCAGGACCACGCAGGCAAAGGAGCGGGCCCCGTGGCTGCTGCCGGTCGAGCGGGCCGATCACGACGGCGACCAGGAGCACGGCCATGGGGCCTTCCCCCGTGAAGGTGGGCACGCGGTTATTGATCACGCGGCGAGCGTGAGTTTAGCGGTGTGGTGTCGGCGTTCGTATTCGTTGGGGCT
>NZ_JBEOWS010000521.1:0-4681 GCF_040296125.1 Streptomyces sp. NPDC002265
CCGTCCGCTGCCTGCCCTTACACCTCCGCGGTCATGCCCCGCACACGAAGAAGTCCCTGTTCATCGAACAGGGACTCCCTTTGCCACAACGCACTAAGAGCCTAATTCCTGATAGACCCTTTCTGGGGGCGGCCATGGTCGATGTTCCTCTCATAAGTCCCATCTGACCCTCTGTCAGCACACTCCGCATCTCGGGGTGCCTCTGTGTCTTGTCAAGTCGACTGAGATGACTGGTGTTTGGACCTGCGTTCGTCGGCGATCATCACGCGCCACACGTGGTCGGCGAGACGGCGCTTCAGGCAGCGTTTGGCTTCCCTGGGTGTCTTTCATTCCGAGAGTTTCCGCTGGTAGTAGGCGTGCCCAGGGGAATTCGGCATTCTGATCTGGACGACCGCGATGGTGTGGAGCACGGAGTTGAGCTGACGGTCACCGGAGCGTGAGAGCCGGTGCCGTGCCTTGTCCGCGCTGGCGATCTCGATCGGGGCGGCACCGGTGTAGTTCGCGAACGCTGCGGCGGTGGCGAACCGGCTGGCGCGTCCGACGCGGCCGACGAGCCGCGCCGCCAGCACCGGCCCGACGCCGGGCGTGTTCGTCAGCGTGCTGCCCGAGGACCCGACGAGTTCCTCCATGTGCGCGGCGTTCTCGGCCAGTCGTTTGTCCAGCGCGCGGATCTCCATGACCAGGTCGCGGGCAAGGTGCTTGCGGACCTGCTCGACGTCACCGGCAGGGCGAACCGTGCGCAGCAGCGCGGCGGCCTGGTCCGCCGACAGGTGAGGCGGAGCCCCGCCGGGCAGCAGATCACGCAGCACTGCGTGCAGCTGGTTGACGGTGCGGACCCGGGCCTGGGCTAGGTTGACACGTCGCTCGTCGAGCAAGGCCAGGGCCGTGGTGTGGCCTTCCGCCTCCACTTCGCGGCCGTCCCCGTGCACGTAGGCCGTAGCCGCGGCGGCGGCGTCGATCCGGTCGTTCTTGCGGCCGCCGCCACGTGTGAGCCGACGGATGCGGCTGGTCGCCGAGGGTGGAACGTCGGCGACGCTCTCCCCGCGGGCGATGAGCCACTGGGCCAGGTGGCGGCCGAGCCCGTTGGCGTTCTCCACCACCCACGTGCGCTGCGGCCAGTGGCGGGCCCAGGTCAGGAGCCGCCGGTACTCCGCCAGGGTGGCTTCGATCCTCAGCGAACCCGTCTGCTGATTCGAGACAGGGTCGACGGCGGTAGCAGTGTGAGTGGACTTGTGCGGGTCAACGCCGAGCAGTATCACGGGAGTTCGTTCCTCACGGCCGGAAGACGGGACGTCCACGGCCGACACGCCGACTTCGGGAACCGCTGGTCGGGACACGCCTCTGTTGAGTCAGACCGTGGCCGGACACCGGGCCGGCGGCACACCCCGAGCGGGCCAGCCCCAAGGGGCGGCAGGAACCTCACGAGCCATCCAACCCAGCGTCCTACGGCACGCTACGAGCGGCCAACCCGACCGCGCACCGCTACAGCCAATACAAGTCGGAACCTCAGCTGGTCGCCTCGCAGGCAGCCTTGAAGGGCGCGGTTCGCCCTCGGTTGCTGGTATCGCGGTGTGGAATCTGGCCCCGTGGCGGGGTCCGGGCGTGGTGTGCGGCGGCGGTGTGGGCGGCAGTCCGTATTCCGGGTGGAAGCCCGTGCCGGGGAGCTGGGTTAACCGTGCACACCTTGGGGCTGCTTCTGCGCGGACGTCATCTTGTGAGGTGGCGGCGCCGTCGGCCCGGGGCGTAGGGAGTGTCCGGGAGCCGCGACGCGGCAGGATCCCTCAGGCGAGGTCGTCGGCGGCAGTTTTGCACGAGGCTGCCTGCGTCGGGGGAAGGTAGTGCGAGACGCGCACAAGGACAGCACCGGAGATGTAGTCGTACTCCGAGAGCGTGGGCAGGGACTGCGTTATGGCCTGGATGTACTTCGCGCGGGCTTGTGCGTCTTCTGCATTAGCGAAGACCTCGATGGCGTCGCCTCGTTCGACGTCGTCCTTGTCGGTTCCCTCGACGTCGCTGGGCTTGATGCGGCCGTCCGGGAAAGTGATCTTCGACGTGTACTGGTGCGGTCGGCCGAGGAGGTGGTTGGGATCGTCGGCGGCTGTCACTGTGCCCGTCAGGTGTGCGGAGCTGATTTGGGCAGAGATCTGCGTGAACACATCTCCGGCATCAAGCTTTCGCGCCGCCTGTGACATGGGGCTGGCGGGCTTACCCGCGGCGCCGGTTGCCTCGGTAGGGGCGTCGGCGTCGCTGCACCCGGCGAGGGGGAGGAGCACGGCGGTAGCCGGGACGGCGGCGGAGATCCATCTCATGTCATGATCGTGAACTTAAGGTGAACATTATGGAATAGATGTGATTACTTCGTGATTGTTCGAGGGGGGTGCGCACCCTCAAGATCCAATCTGTGGGCCCGCCGGTCCCCGTACGTTCCGAGCGCAGAGAGGGCTGGCAGCGGGGCTGAGTCCGGGGTCAGGCCGCTGGCGGCTGGCTGGAGGGGGCGGCGCAGGCCTCGAAGGCCGGCGGCTGGCTCGAACGCTGGCGTAGCTGACCTGAATAAGCCTCCCGGCGGCGCGCGGGCTTGCCCAGGACCTCCTGGGCAAGCCCGCGTTGTCGGCGGCGGCTGCAAGGTTGGAGGCCATGGACAGCGACGATGAGCAGCTGCTGCGCGGCCCACGAACGGAAGGGGCGGCCACCATCCGGTGACCGCCCCGCACGGAGACTCCGTACCATCGTCGCCCCGTCAGGACGGCGGTGTCTCCCGGACCATGAGCGGGCCGACGATCGCGTCCAGCTCCGTGTCCGTGAGGGGGCCGCCGGTGCCCAGGCCCTCCCAGCGTTCCATTTCCCGGAGGCGTTCCACCGGGACGTGGTAGGCGCTGAAGAAGTGGACCATGAGCTGGAAGACCTTGAAGTCGTCCCCCATCTCACGCATCACCCAGCGCGCGGCCTCGGAGGCCGGCCGGCCTTCCTCGCCGAGCCGGCGCAGTCCGGCCACGATCGCCGTTCGGTTGGTCACTTGCTGAATACCACCTTCGCCGCTGTGTACTCGGCGGGCGAGCCGACGGTCTCCTCGATGGTCACCTTGGTGAAGCCGTACTTTACGGCCATCTTTCCGGTGAACGTCGCGCGGGCGGCGTCCGCCGGGGAGAGCATGTACTGGATGCCAGCGTTGAAGCTGTCGAGATTGTCGCGCAGATCCCCGCCGTTCCAGGTACCCCGTACTCCTTCGGCGTCCTTGGCCAGGGCGTTCATGGCGTTGGTGAACATCTCGCCGCCGGTGGGGGCCGTCGCCTCCGTGCCGTCCTTGACGACCTCGACGGCGGTGTTGAGGATGCCATCCTTGTCGATGGAGGCGAGGATCGCGGTGCCGTTCTCGTACAGCTCGGAGTACTCGCCGCAGGTGTTGTGCACCAGCACGTCGAGGTCGGTGGCGTAGTAGGTGTGGTCAGTCTCGACCTCGAAGTTGAACACCCGGGCCGGGCCCGGCAGTTCGGAGACGTCGCTCACGGCGACCGTCGTACCGTCCCGCTTCTCCAGCAGATCGCCCGGCCTGAGGTCGCCCGCGTCGACCCAGCCCTTCCCCTCGACCTGGAACGGGTGCCCCGCGGTCGCCCGGACTTCGCGGCCGCCGGCGGCGATCTTCACCAGGCCGTTGGCGGTGTGTTGGAAGAGCCGGGTGACCCGGCGCAGGGTCTGCTTGCCCGTCACCGGGTCGGCGGCCCAGACCCGGTCCCCGACCTTGATGTCCTCGATCTTCTTGGTGCCGTCGGCCGTGGCGATGGGTGTACCAGCAGGGAAGCACTGCCCGGTGGCGGCAGCGGCTTTACTGACAGCTGCGCCAGTCCCCACTACGGCGCTTCCGCCGGATGCGCTGCCGGTCGCTATTTCCGCGATTTCCGCGGCGCATACCGGGGCTGTGGCCAGGCATCCCAGGGCGGGGCCGACGGTGATCGGGGCGGTTACCACGAGCGTAGCTACGGCTGTGATGAGGCCCAGTGTGACCTTCTGCCAGGTTGCGAGTTTTCCTGCGTCCGGAATGTCGTTGGCGCTGGGGTCATACTGCGGGTTCGTGCCCATGGCCCAGCAGGCGTGGCACTGGCCGTCGTTCTGTTTGGGCTTCGGATTCGGCCCCTTCTTGAAGACCACCTGTGCCGACTTGACGCCTCCGTCCGTGCGGACGGTGACGGTCATGGTGCCGCTTCCTGGCCGATGAAGCGCGCGGTGCGAGGGCCCTGA
Source organism: Streptomyces sp. NPDC002265 (assembly GCF_040296125.1). NCBI lineage: Bacteria > Bacillati > Actinomycetota > Actinomycetes > Kitasatosporales > Streptomycetaceae > Streptomyces > Streptomyces sp. NPDC002265. The sequence continues at coordinate 4,234 of NZ_JBEOWS010000521.1, forward strand.
TGGCAGATCGGACCGTGTGTCGGATCTGCCGGGACAACCACTGGTGGAGTGTTCGGCAAGAAGCGCGGCCAGGTCGGGAGAGCCGGCCCGCCGGTGCACGACGACCTGGTCCGCCGCTATTTCACCGCGATTGGCCCGAACCGCTTGTGGCTCGCCGACATCACCGAACATGCCACCAGAGAGGGGAAGTTGTGCCTCTGCGCGATCAAGGGCGTCTTCGGCAACAGGATCGTGGGCTACTCAATCGACGCGCCGATGAAGTCCCGCCTGGTCGTGACCGCCCTGCGCAACGCCGTGGTCCGGCGCGGACATGTCGACGGATGTGTCCTACATAGCGATCGCCGATCGCAGAGCTGGCCCCGGAAATTCGTCTGGGCGCTCGACCCGCCTCTATTGGCCGGATCGATGGGGAGAGTCGGTGCGGTCAGCGACAACGCAAGCGGGCCCC
>NZ_JBEOWS010000522.1:0-4680 GCF_040296125.1 Streptomyces sp. NPDC002265
ACCTGCGGCCCGACAGCCCCTCCACTCCCCCCGCGCCCGCAGCGCCGGGCCGGCACTTTGCGCACCCCCCCCGGGCCCGAAACAGAGGGAACATGCCCCGACAGCACCCCCCTTCCCTGCACAAGCGAGCCCTGGACCTGCTGCTCCAGGGATGGTCCGTCAAGGACGTCGCAGCCACACTGCGCCTGAGCAGGCCCACCGTGTACCGATGGCGCACCGCCTGCACGCAGTTGACCGGCCATCAGCACACGGCCGGCCAGACGTCCCTGCAACTGCGTGCCGCCCAGGCACGCATCACGCAATTGGAGAAGGAACTCCTGGCCCACCGGCGCCTGACAGAGCTGCTGAACGACGTGATGCCCCCAAAAGACGCTACGAGGCCGTCCAGATGATGGCGCAGGAAGGGCACTCGGTCCGCTCCGTCACCGCGCTCTTGAACGTCTCCGAATCCGGCTACTACAGATGGCGCCGGCGCACACCCTGCGACCGGCTGCTGCGCCGCGCCTGGCTGAGCGAACTCATCGTCTCCATCCACCGGGCCTCGAACGCCGCATACGGCTCCCGCCGCATCCACCACGAACTGCAGTGCTTCTACGGCGTCACCGTCAGCCGCAAGACCGTGGAACTGCTCATGAGACAGGCCGGCATCACCGGGCGCACCGGACGCAGCGGCCGCTCCCGACCCGCCGACCCCGGCCCGCCGAGGTCCGCACGGCGCTGCACCCCGCCCGCGCCGCGGACGCCCTACGCCTCACGCCCGTCCGGCCCCCGCACGCCCGACAAACCGCGCACGCCTTCACCGGCCGGATCAGGGCCCCCGCCCGGCCGATAGCGCCCGCCCCCGCATCGCCGCCCGCACGGCCAGGCCCCGGCGGACCGCTTTTGAAGGGGGACCGGACACCACCCCCCCTTGACGCAACGGGAGCGGCCCGGGGAATGCACAGGCAGAACTGAAACGACGTCCCGGCATGTTCACCCCGCGCCGGTGTGCGATTCTAAGAATCGCACACCTGTGGCATCAACGACCGCCGAGAAAACGGTATCTCCGCCCCCTCCAAGCCTTCGGCGCCCTATAGTTCCGAGGGGAATCGATTTGCAAAATGATGAAAGACAACATGTGCAGCACAGCAGAAACGCCGCCTCTGCCGATCGCATCGTTTCTCAGGGACGGCCTGAGAGCGGGCGAGGACCTCCCCGCCACCCGGGCCCATGAAGTCATGCTCCACTGCGCCATGGACGCGGCCTGCATCCCCGAGTCGCTGCGCGAGGCGGGGGCGACGACGCGGATCGCCGAACTCGACTTCCACACGGTCGCCGCCGTGATCGCATGGATCAAGGCGGCAGGCGCACGCACCTTCTGATGCTGGATCACCGAAACGGCCGGGTCCCCGCAGACCCCGCCCGCCGGCCTCGCACACCAAAAGGAGGACAAGAGCAGGACCCGAAACCCTGCCCGCGCCGGACGCCACCGGCCGCCTAACGGTTGTGCGGTGTCTCCTCCGCCGCAGCGGTGCGCAGCAGCGACTCCACCAGCGCAGAGACGTGCTTGCGGTCGACAGGGCTGAGCTTCTGCACGCTCGCGATCAAGATCGCAACCTCCGGATCCCCTGCCGCCAGCGGGTCCTCGCGGTAGAGATTGACGCCGCACGCCTCGGCCGCGGCCCGGTGCACCGGCGCCACCGGGATGTCGAGCCCCTTGGCCAGGCCCTCCAGCGTGCCCTGCTGCGGCATCTGCGCCAACCGCTCCGACGTCGCCAGGTGGTGGACGGTGGAACGGGAAATACCCCCGCGGCGCGCCACGTCGCTGTAGGACCAACCGCGCTGTTCAATTTGATGCTTGATCAGCACCTGCAGTGGGTTCGGCACGGCTGCCATCTTCCTGCTTGGATGTAGCTTACCGCCATTGTTGGCAGTGAGTTTAAACGAATCGGATCGGTGAACGTCTTCCCCCTCCCTTGTCTGCCGAGATAGCCTACGGCGCCGCTGTAACTTCTTCGTTAAGCCCTCGAGGCCGGGCCGCGCGCCGACGTGACATCGCCCCGTCCCGCCGCACCCGGCCTTCCCGGCCGATCCGCATTCCGGCCTGCACCGGCAGAGGGTCCATGGCCGCTCCGCTGCGGCCCGAAGTACCACAGACACCGTCGGCCGGCCGATGGCGTCCGCGCGTGTGCTGCGTACGTATCGAGACCGTGCGACCACCGCACCCCCCTGAGAGCCCGTGCGATGCGGTGATCGGCAGGTGACCTCCGGGAGGCCGTCGAAAAAGATCATCGAGCGTTTTCAGCGTTGCCTCTCGAGGGTGAGGACGGCATGGGCGATGACGCTCATGCGGTGGGGGCCGATGCGGGAACTGCGCAAGATCTGCCAGGACTTCACTCGTACCATGCCACGTCCGACGCACGCGCGGGCCTCGTTCACGGGCGGACCGATCGATGCACGTGCGGTGACGGCAGCCATCCCGCCCGAGGCCGGCGGCGGATCCCTGCTCGACGAAGTGCCCTGGGAGCACTTCCCGCAGGGGACCGCGCCAGGAAGGCCGTTGACCCGCCGCGTGCCGGCAGCCCGCCCGTCCGCTCCGGGAGCGGACGTCGTGGGCGGGAGGTGCGCCAACGACATGCGGGCCGCCGCGGCGCTCGCCGTACCGTTCCTGATCCGGATCGCCGCCGACCCCTGCCATCCTTGCCGCACCGACGCGCTTGCCGAAATCTCCTTGCCGGCTCGCGCCCGCCACTTCGCCATCGCCCCCCCCGCACCGGACTGCCGCTCCACCGCACCGACTTCCCGGCGATGACGGCCTCCACGACAGCCTCCACGACGGCTACGGCGTCCAGATGAGTGACTGTCCCGCCGCCTGGTCGTATCGACCGCCCGGGCCGCGATCACCGCCGACGCCGCCCTCCTGCAGCCCCTTCTCAACGACCCCGACCCCGACTCCGTACTCCGGCACCACGCCGCCCACGCCCTGACCACCGCCAAGGACGGCGACCGCGCGATCCACGCTGCCATCCGTGCCCGGCTCACGGCCGACCAGGATCCGACGGTCCGCCCCGCCTTGGTCCTGGCCACCGCCGAAGCCACCCACGCCCACCCCCAGCCGCCGACCACCGCGTGGATGCGGGAGCGGACACAGACGCCCGAGGTCCGGCTGGCCGTCGTGATCGTTCATGGGCGGGATCTGTCGCAGTGGCTCGCGCCGGTTGATCTGCGGGCCATGGTCGAGCCGGCAGCGCCGTCCTTGCGTTCGCGCCCGCAGGGCGGTGGTGCCGCGCCGACCGACCGACGTGCCGTGCTCACGGCCGCCATCTGCGTGCCGGTCGGCGGGTGCGCGCCCGGTTGCCGAGGTGTTCCACGGCATGGGCGCGTACGTCGTCCGCGTCTGCGGCTTGGGCTCGGTGCCGTTCTGAGGGAGTGATCGGGGGCTTCGGTGACCACCGCGGTGGGGTGGTCCGTGGATCGGCCCGACGGCCGTCACCGAGGCCGATGACGCCTGTCGGGGCAGCGGCCGGGACGAACACGGCCGGCGTGAGCGGCAGGAGCGTCACGTCATGAGTGTGCACGCGATAGGCCGCCGGTTCACGCGGAGGCCGTCGGCGTTCAGGCGTGCGGGGATCCGGATCCTGCGCTCGCGGGCTGCCTGACAGCGGACCCGTGCGCAGGCGCGGCGGCCCGTCTGCGGTGCCGTGCGGTCGGTGGTGGCCGGTCGGTTGTGTGGTGTCGGCCGGCGCGTTCACTCTCAACTCATTGCAATGTTCCTGACGGTGTTCGTTGCTTTAGGTTCAGGATCGTTGCAACGATTTCACGGCATCTGCCTGCAAAGATGGGAGAGTTGCGCAACAAGAGTGTTGCCTGATTTTTGAATGCAACGTAGCGTTTCTCATGTCGGAAACAAAAGGTCGAAGGAGAGGCACGATGCAGAAGTTCGCCACCCCCGCCCCCGTCCGCGCCGTCCTGGACATCCCCGCCGGACGCATCCGGGTCGTCGCCGCGGACCGTGACATCACCACGGTCGAGGTCCTGCCCGCCGACGCCTCCAAGAGCCGCGACGTGAAGACGGCCGACCAGATCCAGATCGCCTACGCCGACGGGATTCTGTGCATTCACGCCCCGCAGGCGAAGAACCGGGTCCTCGGCCACAGCGGCGCGGTCGAGGTGACCGTGCACCTGCCCGCGGGCTCCGACATTGAGGCGAGGGCGGCCGCTGCGGAACTGCGCGCTGTGGGACGCCTTGGTGACGTCGTCTTCGAGGGCGCACACGGCTCGGTTGAGCTCGACGAGGCGGCAAGCGCCCGCCTGACCGGCCTGGATGCCGCTATCACCGTGGGCCGCCTGAACGGCCCCGGCGAGATCAGCACCCAGCGGGGCGATGTGGCCGTCACCGAGGCTGTGTCCGGCACGCTCACCCTTGCCACCCAGCAGGGCGACATCGCCGTCGGCGCCGCCCGGGGCGTGGCGGCCACGCTGGACGCCGGCACCGCCTACGGCCGGATCCACAACACCCTCACCAACACCGCCAGCCCTGCCGGTGCCGCTCTGGCGGTCAAGGCGACCACCGCCCAGGGCGACATCACCGCCCGCAGCCTGTGACCACGGACAGTCTTGCCGACCCGCAGCCGCCGCCCATAGCCGAACACCTGCGTTCCTACGGCGCTCCTGCTGCCCTCTGCCCGCCGCAAAGCGGGC
>NZ_JBEOWS010000523.1:0-4676 GCF_040296125.1 Streptomyces sp. NPDC002265
CGAGTAGTCCTTCATCGCCATCGGCGGTTGTCTCGCTTCCTCCGGATCAAGCAGATCCAGTATCAGCGTGTCCACCACTCAGGGGGAGGCTCCATCAGCCAAACGCACCAGGATGCACACTGAAGTGAGCGACACCGAGACATCCCTCACCGCGATCTCAACGGCATTGAGCGTCTGCCCCTGGGAGAGGTAGGGGCCTTGAGGCGTGATAGTGATTTCAGGATTGCGCCCGTCATCCATCCACACAGCGCTTCGACCCGACGCAAGGCGATCAAGTACCTCAGCCCACTGCTCCAAGTCATCCTCGAGCAGGTAGACCTCCTTGAGGTGACCGTTCGCGAACTCACTGGAGGCCACGATCTCGGCTTCCAGGCATCCCCCCGGAACCCCGACGGTCGTCTTGTTCAGCACACGAACCGTCACACTGTTCTCGTCATCAGCGAAGCGGATGAGTTCCGCCACCTGGCCCTCGGCCACCCTTACCCCTCGGTCAAAGCAACATCGTCCTCAGCATGCCTCAGAGGCTTGCCCGCCTGCGTCTGGATTCCTCAAACGAGGTACGCATATCGGCGTCGTAGTCGTCGGGTTGGCGGTGCCGGCCTGCCCCAGATCCATGGCTTCGCGCGGGAGTTGAGTTGGCTGGTCGCGAGGGCGGTGGCGTATGCGATGTCGTCGGGGTTGGCGAAGGAGCGGCCGGCGAGGACGGTCTTGCGGAAGATGCGCCACCAGCCCTCCTGGAGGTTGAGCCAGCAGGCTCCGACGGGGATGAATGCGTGGTGGATGCGGGAGTGGTCCTCGAGCCAGGTCCGGGTGGACAGGCTGTTGTGGCTGGACAGGTGTCGGTGACGATCCAGATCTGGCTGGTCGGGTTGGCGTCCTCGATCTGTTGCAGGAACTGCTGGTAGAAGATGCTGTTGCGGGAGGATGCGGTCACGGTGAGGGCCTGGCCGTCGGAGGGTCGCAGGGCGCCGTAGACCCACGTCTTCTGCGGTCCCCAGCTGTAGTCGAGCTCCGCCTTGACCCGGTGCCCGTTGGGTGACCAGGAGGGTGCGGGCGGGAAAGTCCGCGGGATCACCGGTCCCAGCTCGTCGGCGCAAATCACCGTCACGTCGTCCGGCGGCTAGGTGTAGAGGCCGATGATCCTTGCCCTTTGGGGACGAAGTCCGGGTCCTTGGACCGCATCCAGGACCGGGTGCGGCGCCAGCGCACGCCCTCGGCGAGCAGGATCCGGCGCACCTGCGAGCGGCCCACCTCGATCCCCTCGGCCCGCGCTGCCGCAGCCAGGGAATCCAGCGTCCATCCACTCGGCCGGTCCCGACGCCAACCACACTCCGGACGATGTCTCTGACCAGGCCAGGCAGCGATGCGCTATTGGAGTATCAGTCAGGCAGGAACTCCCTGAACTTCGCCTCGACGGCCTCCCGGGCGAGGCGGTCGGCCTTGAGGAGCGCTTCGGCGACGTCCTTGGGCAGGGGGCGCTTTGCCGCCTGACGCCGGATGATCCACTCTGCGACCGTCCAGTTGCTCTTGTTGAGATTGGCCTGCTCGGTCATCGGCAGGTAGTTCTCAGCCACATTCCGCAGCATGGCGTCACGCTGGAGGGGCGTCAGCCGTGGGAACCGCGGATCCGCGGCGATCTCCGAGCGCGGCATGAGGTGATCGGTCTCCCATGCGTCGGTGCTCATCGGTGCACCGGTCGTGACGTCGATGGGGATTCCGTTGACGGGCCGCAGAACCGGGTCGAGCCGGTTCGCGTTGCCCAGCGCGGAGGCACGGCCGGCCTGGCGCGGTGTCCCGGCCTTGACCTGTGCCCGGAGGGTTCGGTCCAGCCCGCCGACTTCATTGGCCAACTTGGCCCATGCTGAGTTGAGTTCAGCCTCGAGAGCGTGATATTTGGCCCCGCTCGGCTGCCCAATGGGCGGTTTTACGCCGGGAATCCGGCTCGCCCGGTTGAGCTCGGCTCGAGCGCTCTCCCCCTGGGGATTGAGCTCGGCGGCGATCTCCCGCTCCAGCCGGGTGATCTCCTTCTCCAGCCGGGCGATCTCGGCTTGGGCCCGGGCCGCGGCCGCAGCCTCGTCCTGCGCCAAGCCCTCGCTGGCCAAAGTCCGGAGCAGCCGATTCTCCGCCTTCCGCAGCGCCGTCTCTGCCTGTTTCAGGGTGGAGCCGCCGGGACGGCGGCCCCCCTGCGCCCTCTGAACCTCGCCAGTGGCGGCAGCCACCTCCGCACGGGCCAGGGCCGTTTCTCGGGCAGCGGCCGAGAGGGCGGCCCGTGTCTCGGCCACCCGGAGGTCTGCGGCGGCCGTCCGCAGAGTGGTCGGCGTCGGGACGGGTGCGGGCGGCAGGGCCGGGGCCTGCGGGCGGGGTGGCGCCATCGTAGGAGCAGCCTTCAGGGCCGGCGCCAGGACGGACGGAGCGGCCTGCGGTGCCAGGGCGGCCCGGGCGGCGCCAGTCTGCGCGGCGGGAGCCACCGGTGTCTTCGTCATCGAGGCGGCCGGCCGGTGCGTACGCCAGGCCTTCTGCACCGGGTCGTAGACCATCTCGACGGTCGCCGTCGGGGGCGGTCCCGGCGGACTGCTCAGGCCGGCGGCCGGTTTCACCACCACCTGGCCCTCCGGGGTAATGGCGACGATCTGGAGCTCCTCGCCGAACGACGTGGTGAACGTGGAGCCGATCAGCTTCTCGTTGCCGAGCTTGACCGCCCGTGCCCCGCCTACCGCACCGAGGAGCACACCAAGAGGGATCGCCAGCGCCCACTCGCCACCCGACGGCATGGCCTTCTGCCATATCTCGCGGCCGGCCGGGCCGGAGAAGTGGCTCTGGAGGACCGTCGTCAGCAGGGCCTGCGTGCCGAGGCTCGCGGCGGCGGAGCCACCACCCGCCACGCCGCCGGAGACCAGCCCTGCCTCGACGGATCGCGGCGCGAGTCCCACCGCACGGGCGGCGCTCGAGCCCAGCCTGCTGGTGGCCGCCCCGGCGCCGCGGGTGACGGCCGCGATGAGCAGGGCCCGCCAGGCCGCACTCCACAGGATTGCCTCGCCCTCGTTCCAGGAGAGGTCACCGCGGGTGTACGCCTGCGACACCGCCGTCGCCGCGTCGTGGAAGCCGAAGGACAGCATCTGCTCGCCTGCGTCGATCACAGCTATGCCGCCGGCGCCGATGAACGCGGCGACACCCCGCACGTAGTACCAGCCGCCCCGGCTCCAGTCCGAGAGCGCCGTGCCGGCCAGGGAGGTCCCCAGCGCCTCGTTCCGCATGCCGAGGCTCTGGCCCGCCGGATGCGCGGCGTGCCACGCCTCGGCCTGGGCGACGACCGGCGTGAGCTGCGTGATCAAGCGCTCGACGCGCGCGAGGGCAGCCTTCGCGGGAGCCTCCGTCGGGCCGCCCTGCTGGATGGTCTGCCGAAGGAAATCCCGGTCCGTCCCGGCGCGCCGGGCGACGCCCCGGACCGTGTTCAGCGCCTGGTCCCGCGGGTCCGTCGCAACGGCGGCGACGAGCCGGGTAGCGAGCGGCTCGAGCTCGGCGAGCTCGGTGTCGATCTCGACCAGTACTTCCGGTTTCGCCGAAGGCGGCGCGAGCGACTGCCCCCTGGTGAGCTCGGTGTGCCGCTGCACCAGCCAGGTGTGCTCGCGAGTGAGTTCCGCCCGGTACTCCTCCGAGAGGGCTACCACCCTCATTTCCCGCTCGTTGTCGGCGATGCGTTCGATCAGTTGCGGCAGCAGGAGCTGTTGGATCTCTGCCTGTGACAGCGCGGCTGCCTGGATGCCGACCCGTGCCGGCAGTACGCCGGGCACCTGGCGGCCGCGGACCGGGGCGCCCGCCCCGGCCGTGCGGGCGGCGGCCTCCGCTGCGGCCTCGTGTCCATCACCGGCAGGCGCCGCTCCCAGCAGGGTGGTCTGCTGCACGACATGGGTGAGCTCGTGGACGAGCAGGCCCCGCCCGGCCGAGGAGTCAGGCCGGTAGCGGCCCTTGCCGAAGACGATGTCCGGGCCAACGGTGAACGCCCTGGCCAGGTGTCGGCGGGCCAGCGCGTGGGCGGCGGGGTGGTCGTGGACCCGTACATGCGTGAGCAGTACGCCGAACCTCACCTCGTGCTCAGTGCGCACGGAGTCGGGCAGAGGCCTGCCGTTGCCTGCCAAGGCCCGCACGCCACCACCGGCGCAGTGGGCGGAATGGGTAGGGATCCGTGTGAGGTCGCCTCCCGTCCACGCCCCGGACCTGACGTCGCATCCGGCATCGAGCCAGGCGGCGACGGACCGGGCTGCCGTGGGAAAGTCCACAGACTGCGGTGGCCGCGAAGCGACTGTCGGGCCGTGGACGCCGCTGCCCGGGCGGGCCGGTCGAACGACCATGCTGTCCGCCCGTGCCGTGTGCGCTGCGCTGTCGGCGATGCCCAGGGAAGCGGTCACGGTCCCTCCAGCATTCACGTGGTCCGGTGGGCAGCCGAGGCCACGTGAGCGAAGCAGTTCTTGTACCCGAACGCTGTCAGCCTCCCCCTCCGCCCGGGAGCCCGCAACCGCGCCACACCGGGTAGCCGAGCCCGCCGGACTGCACCAGAAGCCGCCCCCCCGAGAGCCCCGGGGGCGGGGTCAGGGGGAGCCGCGGGGAAGTAGCCGACAAAAGAACAAGCGTGGTTGAACGACTAATTTAAATGCCAGCAATATCATCGGAAAACAAAC
>NZ_JBEOWS010000524.1:0-4654 GCF_040296125.1 Streptomyces sp. NPDC002265
GCGTCGCCGGCGGCGGAGCCGCCGTCGTCACCGCGGTCGCCGACCGGCGCCCGCAGCGGATCGTCACGCACGCGGCGAACCGCGACGCCGCCGAGGTCATCGGGCGGGACCTGACCGAGCACGGTTACCGGGTGGAGTGCGCCCTGCTCCAGTCGGTCGAACTCGACACCCGGGTCTGGACGGAGCGGGAGCGGAGCGTGGCGTTCCTGCTCACCGGGGAACTGCCGCAGCGCGAAGCACCCCGCTGAGAGCCGGTGAACGCGCCGCGGGCGCGGCGCGGCCGGGCCGGCGTCGGGTCACGGGCGGACCTGCCCGATCGTGACCCGTGATCCTGTTGTCGTACCGCGCGCGGTAGGCTGGCCGATCGTTGTACCGCACCTGGGGACCCGTACATTCGTTCGTCAATGTCCGGAAAACCCGTCCGTTTTGGGGTGAGTGTGGTACGGCAAGAACCGGAGGACGCGCAACGTGGCGCAGTCCACAGCGGGCTGTCGCGGATCAACCTGTCGCGACGACGGAACGGCCGGGACAATGCCACCTAATGGCTTTGTCGCTTTTTACGGTCGGCTCGTTCGTGCCGCTGGGCACGCACGCTCGTTCTTCACTACGGGGGCGGTCGGTGCGCCGTTCCCGGTGAGCTGGTCGTAGAGGCACTAACCGATGGGCGAGGGGTACGCATGACCGACACCGGCCAGATCCCGGGCGAGGGGCTGCCGGAGAACTCAGGCATGGTGGAGCAGCCTGGCGTCTCCGAGCAGGGCGGGTACACCTACCTCTCCGAGACCACCGCCGAGGACGAAGACCTGCTGCTGCCGGGCGCCCAGAGCGCCTGGGGCAACGAAGTGGCTCCGCCGGCGCCGGAGCCCGTCGTCGAGACCCTTCACGAGCCGGGTCCGCACGAGCTGTCCGGCCGGGACACCGGTTCGGTCGACCTCGGCGGCGTCCGCCTGCCCAGCCCGACTCCGCCGGTCCAGGTGCAGCCCCGCAGACCCCTGCACCTCGGTCCGCCGATCCCGGACGCCTCCGCCAGCCCGGTCCGCTCCCTCGCCGACCGGGGCCCGGCAGGCGCGCCCGTACGTCACCCGGGACCCGCGACGATCGGCCCCGAGTACCTCGACGTATCGCCGGTGCGCGAGATGCAGGTGCCGGGCAACGCGCCCTGGGTCGGCCCGAGTCCGGTCCAGGCGCCGGCGGCAATGGTCGCGAGCCCCGCGGCGACGGCCGCCCCGGTCGTGGAGCACCCGGTCGCCGCCCCCGCCGAAGCCCCGGTCGTGACGCACGCGGAGTACCCGGCGGCGGCACAGCCGGTCGTGGAGCACCCGGTCGCGGCACAGCCGGTGTCGGAACAGCCGGTGATGGAACAGCCGGTCGTGGAACAGCCGGTGATGGAACAGCCGGTCGTGGAACAGCAGCCCGAGCCGGTCGGCGCGGCCGAGGCCGTGATGGCCCGTATCGCCACCGAGGCGGGCGTCGCCACGGCACAGTCCGAGGGGCCGGGCCGGCCGGACGAGCCCGCCTCCGGCCCGGAGCCGACGGCGGCCGAGACCATGACCGCGGAGCACGGTCCGGGCACGGGAGTGGTATCCGGACCGACGCACGGTCAGGCGGCCGGCCCCGCCGGGAACGAGGGACAGGTTCCTGACACCGCGCCGGTCGCGGACGCGGCCCAGGTCCCCGGCGCCGCCGAGGCGACGGAGCAGGGTCCGGTCCCGGGCCCCGAGTCCGTCGTGGACCCCGGGCAGGCCGACGCCGCTGCCGTCGCACCCCAGGAGACCGTCGAATCCGTACCGGCCGCCGGTGCCGAGGAAGCGGGCCAGGTCGCCGCGCCGTCCGACGCGGTCGCCGCCGAGCAGGCAGCGGAAGCGGTCGCCGCCGAGGCGACGACCGCGGCTCCGGAGATCCCGCAGACCCCGCAGACCCCCGAACCCGCGCCTGCCGTGCTGGAACAGGCCGCACCGGAACAGGCCGTATCGGAACAGGCCGTGCCGGAGCAGGTCGTGGCGGAGCAGGCAGGGCCGGAGCAGATCGCTCCGGAGCAGGCCGCGCCCGCCGACGCCCTGGCGCCGGAGGCTGCTGCGAGCGTGCCCGACACGGAGGCCGTGGCCGCGCCGCAGGGCGTACCGGCCGCCGACGCCGTCGTGCCCGAGGCACCTCAGGCACCGCAGGTCCCGCAGCCGGCCGTTCCCGAGGACGCGTCCGCCGCCGCTCCCGTCGCGGACCCCGCCGCGGCCGTCGCCGCGCAGCCCGCCGGGACCCCCGAGGCGGTCGCCCCGGCCGCCGGGCCCGAGTCAGGCGTGTTCGCGCCCCTTCCGTCGGCCCTCGACGCGATGGGCCTCGCCCGCCCCGCGGCCGACACCCCGGAGCCGGCCGAGCCCGCCGCCGACCCGGCGCCCGCGCACCCCGGCGCCGCGGCACAGGTGCCGCCCGCCGCCGAGCCCGTCCCGCAGACCGCCGACGCGCCCGCGGCCGACCCGGGGGCCGAGGCCGGCCAGGACCAGCCCGTGGGCCGGTTCGTCCCGGTCGAGGGCATGGTGCCGACCACCCCGCACCTCGCCCCGACCCCGCCGCACCCCATCGTCCTGCCCGCCCAGGAGCCGCAGGCCCCGGCGGCGCAGGCCCCGCAGGCACAGACGCCGGGAGCGCAGACCCCGGAGCCCGTCGCCGTGGTCCCCGCCCCCCGGGAGGCCGAGCCGGCCCCCGGCCAGGCCGCCGAGGACGCGGAGCACGACGCGGGCCTCGTACAGCAGGCGGCGGACCTGGACACCAGGGGCGCCGTACAGGAAGACCAGGAAGAAGAGAGCACGGCCGCAGTGGAAGAAGCACCAGAGTCCACCGGCCCGGCCGCTCCCGGCTTCGCCGAAGCCGAGCGCGAGGCCGTGCTCCGGGTGATCCGCGAGCGCCGTGACATCCGAAACGGCTTCCGCAACGACCCGATCCCGCACGAGGTGCTGCTGCGCGTCCTGGAGGCGGCCCACACGGCCCCCTCCGTGGGCCACTCGCAGCCCTGGGACTTCGTCGTGATCCGCTCGGCCGAGACCCGCCGCACCATGCACGAACTGGCCATGCGCCAGCGCGAGGCGTACGCCAAGTCGCTGCCCAAGGGCCGGGCCAAGCAGTTCAGGGAAATGAAGATCGAGGCGATCCTCGACACCCCCGTGAACGTCGTCGTCACCGCCGACCCGACCCGCGGCGGCCGGCACACCCTCGGCCGGCACACCCAGCCGCAGATGGCCCCGTACTCCGCCGCGCTCGCGGTGGAGAACTTCTGGCTCGCCGCCCGCGCCGAGGGTCTCGGCGTCGGCTGGGTCAGCTTCTTCGACGAGCGCGAGATGGTCCGCGCCCTCGGCCTGCCCGACCACCTGGAGGTCGTCGCCTACCTGTGCGTCGGGTACGTCGACGAGTTCCCGGAGGAGCCCGAGCTGATGCAGGCGGGCTGGTCCAAGCGCCGTCCCCTGTCCTGGGTGGTGCACGAGGAGACGTACGGCCGTCGCGCGCTGCCCGGCGAGGACCCGCACGACCTGCTCGCGGAGACCGTCGCCGGGATCCGCCCGCTGGACGCCAAGGCGCTCGGCGAGGCCTGGGAGCGGCAGAAGCGCATGACCAAGCCGGCCGGCGCGCTCGGCATGCTGGAGATCATCTCCGCGCAGCTGTCCGGCCTGTCCCGGCAGTGCCCGCCGCCGATCCCGGAGCCCGCGGCCGTCGCGATCTTCGCGGGCGACCACGGTGTGCACGCCCAGGGCGTCACCCCCTGGCCGCAGGAGGTCACGGCCCAGATGGTGGCCAACTTCCTGGGTGGGGGAGCGGTCTGCAACGCCTTCGCCGCGCAGGTGGGCGCCGAGGTCTGCGTCATCGACGTGGGCGTCGCGGCCGACCTCCCGGCCACCCCCGGTCTGCTGCCGCGCAAGGTCCGCGCGGGCACCTCGGACATGACCACCGGCCCCGCGATGACCCGCGAGGAGGCCAAGCAGGCCATCGAGGTGGGCATCGAGACCGCCCGCGACCTGGTGGCGGCCGGCAACAAGGCGCTGCTCACCGGTGAGATGGGCATCGCCAACACCACCGCGTCGGCCGCCCTCATCTCCGTCTTCACCGGCGCCGACCCGGCCGAGGTCACCGGCCGCGGCACCGGCATCAACGACGAGACCCTCGCCCGCAAGACCGATGTCGTGCGCCGCGCCCTGGAGTTCCACCAGCCCGACCCGGCCGACCCCATCGGCGTCCTCGCGGCGATCGGCGGCTTCGAACACGCGGCGATGGTCGGCCTGTTGCTGGGCGGCGCCTCGCTGCGTACCCCGGTGATCCTGGACGGCGTCAGCGCGGGCGCCGCCGCACTGGTCGCCCGGGCGATCGCCCCGGAGGTCCTCGCGGCCTGCATCGCGGGCCACCGCAGCGCCGAGCCGGGCCATGTGGCGGCCCTCAACAAGCTGGGCCTGCGCCCCCTGGTCGACCTGGACCTGCGCCTGGGCGAGGGCACGGGCGCCCTGCTGGCGCTCCCGCTGGTGCAGAGCACGGCACGAGCGATGCACGAGGTGGCGACGTTCGACTCGGCGGGCGTCACCGAGAAGTAGCCCACCGCGGGGCGGGGTCGGGCGGCCGGACGTTCCGGCGCCCGCCCCCGCCCCCTGCCGTACCCCGCACCACGGCTAAAATTCGC
>NZ_JBEOWS010000525.1:0-4647 GCF_040296125.1 Streptomyces sp. NPDC002265
GGCGGCGGGCGTGGTCCTGCGGGCGGCCGCCCCCTGGGCGGTGGCCCGGCTCCTGGCGGCCCTCGCCTCCTCGGCCGCGTCCCCGACGGCCACGGCGTCCGGAGTCCTCTTCCCGGTACCGGCCTTCTTCGAGCCCGCCTTGCCGGTTACCGCCTTCCCGGTTCCCGCCTTCTTCGAGACCGCCTTCCCGGCGTCCGCCTTCCCGCTTCCCGTCCGCTCGGCGCCCGCCTTCTTCGGCGAAACCGTCCTCGACGACGCCTTCGCGACCGACACCGCCGACTTCCCGGCCGCCTTCTCCTTCGCCCGGACGCTCTTCTTCCCGCCCACGTCCGTGGCCGCGCCGGAGGCCGCCTCGCTCGTGGACCTGCGGGACGACGGCTGCTGTACGGCGGTCTTCTTCGCCACCATGGTCGCGGCCCCTTCACATATTGTGATCTTGCTCGCGAATCGTGCTGGGACGATAAATCGACCCGAGTCCCGCGGCAACGGGGCACGCCGCCCGATTCGCCGCCTCGCGAGTGCCGCGCGGCCGACATGCAAGCGTTGTGCCCAGCTCCCCGCCGGGTAATCCGCCGAGCCCCCGGTCCAGGAATCCGAACACGCACACCTCGCTATTCGGGTCATCCCGGACAGCGACCGTCCCGGTGCCCGGGGCGCCGGAAAACCGGTCGGCCGCCGGCCGCGTCGCGCCGTACACTGGGCGCAGCGAAAAGCATGGATGGGGACGAGTAGCGGCGTACGCAGCCCAGAGCGACCCGGGGACGGTGGAAGCCCGGGGGCGAGCGCGACGCGAAGATCACCCCGGAGCCGCCGGAAGAAAGCCGCAGCACACCAGCAGCGGTCGGTAGAACCGGCTCGCGACCCCAATGAGGGGGCTCACCGGCGCACAGGGCGCTCCGGAGGGCCAAGGAGGGTGGTACCGCGGGAGCGCGCCGCACACGGCGTAGACAGCCAAGAAGGCTCTCGTCCCTCCGACGGAAGGCAGCACGTCCGCCGGAGGAAGTTCGATGACGTCGTACCGCCAGGTGCCCGCCCAGGTAGACCTGCCCGCCCTCGAGCACGCGGTGCTCGATTTCTGGCGCGAGCAGAAGATCTTCGCCAAGAGCCTGGACCAGTCCGAGGGCCGCCCCGAGTGGGTGTTCTACGAGGGTCCGCCCACCGCCAACGGCATGCCGGGCGCCCACCACATCGAGGCGCGCGTCTTCAAGGACGTCTTCCCGCGCTTTCGCACCATGCGCGGCTACCACGTGGCCCGCAAGGCCGGCTGGGACTGCCACGGCCTGCCGGTGGAGCTGGCGGTCGAGAAGGAGCTCGGCTTCAGCGGCAAGCAGGACATCGAGGCGTTCGGCATCGCCGAGTTCAACGCCCGCTGCCGCGAGTCCGTCACCCGCCACACCGACGCCTTCGCCGAGCTCACGACCCGCATGGGCTACTGGGTCGACCTGGACGACGCCTACCGGACCATGGACCCGGAGTACGTCGAGTCGGTCTGGTGGTCGCTGAAGGAGATCTTCGACAAGGGCCTGCTGGTCCAGGACCACCGCGTCGCCCCCTGGTGCCCGCGCTGCGGCACGGGCCTCTCGGACCACGAGCTGGCCCAGGGCTACGAGACGGTCGTCGACCCGTCCGTGTACGTCCGTTTCCCGCTCACCTCCGGTCCGCTGGCCGGCGAGGCCGCGCTCCTCGTCTGGACGACGACCCCCTGGACGCTGGTCTCCAACACGGCCGTCGCCGCGCACCCCGAGGTGACGTACGTCGTCGCGACGAACGGCGAGGAGAAGCTGGTCGTCGCCGAGCCGCTCGTCGCCAAGGCGCTCGGCGAGGGCTGGGAGACCACCGGACAGAGCTTCACCGGCGCCGAGATGGAGCGCTGGACCTATCAACGTCCGTTCGAGCTGGTCGAGTTCCCGGAACCCGCCCACTTCGTGGTCAACGCCGAGTACGTCACCACCGAGGACGGCACGGGTCTGGTCCACCAGTCCCCCGCCTTCGGCGAGGACGACCTCAAGGTCTGCCGCTCCTACGGCCTGCCGGTCGTCAACCCGGTCCGCCCGGACGGCACCTTCGAGGAGAACGTCCCGCTGGTCGGCGGCGTCTTCTTCAAGAAGGCGGACGAACGGCTCACCGAGGACCTCCAGCAGCGCGGCCTCCTCTTCAGGCACGTCCCGTACGAGCACAGCTACCCGCACTGCTGGCGCTGCCACACCGCGCTGCTGTACTACGCGCAGCCGTCCTGGTACATCCGCACCACGGCGATCAAGGACCGTCTCCTCCAGGAGAACGAGAAGACCAACTGGTTCCCGGACACGGTCAAGCACGGCCGCTTCGGCGACTGGCTGAACAACAACATCGACTGGGCGCTGTCCCGCAGCCGGTACTGGGGCACCCCGCTGCCGATCTGGCGCTGCGAGGACGACCACCTCACCGTGATCGGTTCGCGCGCGGAGCTCACCGAGCTGACCGGCACCGACCAGTCGCAGCTCGACCCGCACCGCCCGTTCATCGACGAGGTCACCTTCGCCTGCCCGCAGTGCGCGAAGACGGCCACGCGCGTGCCGGAGGTCATCGACGCCTGGTACGACTCGGGTTCGATGCCGTTCGCGCAGTGGGGCTACCCGTACAAGAACAAGGAACTGTTCGAGTCCCGCTACCCGGCCCAGTTCATCAGCGAGGCCATCGACCAGACCCGCGGCTGGTTCTACACGCTGATGGCGGTCGGCACGCTGGTCTTCGACAAGTCCTCGTACGAGAACGTCGTCTGCCTCGGCCACATCCTCGCCGAGGACGGCCGCAAGATGTCCAAGCACCTCGGCAACATCCTGCAGCCGATCCCGCTGATGGACCAGCACGGCGCCGACGCGGTCCGCTGGTTCATGGCGGCCGGCGGCTCCCCGTGGGCGGCCCGCCGGGTGGGCCACGGCACCATCCAGGAGGTCGTGCGCAAGACGCTCCTGACGTACTGGAACACGGTCGCCTTCCAGGCCCTGTACGCCCGTACGACCGGCTGGGCGCCGAGCGCGGCCGACCCGGCCCCGGCCGACCGTCCCGTGCTCGACCGCTGGCTGCTGTCCGAACTCCACGCGCTCACCGACCAGGTGACGCAGGCTCTGGAGGCCTACGACACCCAGCGCGCCGGCAAGCTCCTGTCCGCGTTCGTCGACGACCTGTCCAACTGGTACGTCCGCCGCTCCCGCCGTCGCTTCTGGCAGGGCGACAAGGCGGCGCTGCGCACCCTGCACGAGGTCGTCGAGACGGTCACCAGGCTGATGGCCCCGCTGACCCCGTTCATCACCGAGCGGGTCTGGCAGGACCTGGTGGTGCCGGTGACCCCGGGCGCCCCGGAGTCGGTGCACCTGACGTCCTGGCCGGAGGCGGACCTGTCCGCGATCGACCCGGAGCTGTCGCGCCAGATGGTCCTGGTACGGCGCCTGGTGGAGCTGGGCCGCGCCACGCGCGCGGAGTCGGGCGTCAAAACCCGTCAGCCGCTGTCGCGCGCCCTGGTGGCCGCGTCGGGCTTCGACTCCCTCGACCGTGAACTGCACGCGCAGATCACGGAGGAGCTGAACGTGACCGCGCTCGCGTCTCTCTCCGAGGTCGGCGGCTCCCTGGTCGACACCACGGCCAAGGCCAACTTCCGCGCGCTGGGCAAGCGTTTCGGCAAGCGGGTGCAGGACGTGGCCAAGGCGGTCGCCGCCGCCGACGCGGCCGCGCTGTCCCTGGCGCTGCGCGAGGGCACGGCGTCGGTGGAGGTCGACGGCGAGACGGTCACCCTGGCCCCGGACGAGGTGATCATCACGGAGACCCCGCGCGAGGGCTGGTCGGTGGCCTCCGACGCGGGTGCCACGGTCGCGCTGGACCTGGAGATCACCGAGGAGCTGCGGCAGGCGGGCCTGGCCCGTGACGCGATCCGGCTGATCCAGGAGGCCCGCAAGAACAGCGGCCTCGACGTGGCCGACCGGATCGCGCTGCGCTGGACCTCCACGGACCCGGCGGTGATCGCGGCGCTCGGCGAGCACGCGGCCCTGATCGCAGACGAGGTCCTGGCCACGGACTTCGCCCAGGGTGAGGCGGACGACACCTACGGTGAGACGTTCACGGACGAGGGACTGTCCCTGACGTTCCGCCTGCGCAAGGCGTAAACCACCACGACGAGGGCCCGGTCTCCCCTGCGGGAGGCCGGGCCCTCGTCCGTGCCGTACCTCACCCCCGGCGCACACTCGTAACCCTTCCCGCCCTCGCCCCCTCGCGCCGGTCCCACGCGCCGGTCCCACGCACCGCGCAGCGCCCCCTGGGCTCGCACCACCCCACCCGCCCCCCTCGCGCCTCACGCAGGCCCCGCGCGATCCCGTCGGCGCCGCACGGCCACCGCCCCTCGGTACGCCGTTCCGACCGCCCGCGCAGCCACCTCATGGACGAACGCCCCCGCACGCCCCCCTCATGCCTCACGCGAGCCCGACGGCGCCGCGTTCGACGGACCGGAAGGCCGGGAGCGTTCCAGCCGTCGTCGCGGCGGCCGGAACTGCTCCCGGCCTTCGCGTCGCTCACCGTGCGCGCCCGGCGGCGCACCGTCGTCAACCCGCGTAAAAAGGGCGAGGCCCCCGCAGGGAAACCGGGGGCTCGCCCATGAAACGCGGCCGACGACTAAGG
>NZ_JBEOWS010000526.1:0-4635 GCF_040296125.1 Streptomyces sp. NPDC002265
CTGCTGGTTCGTCCCGCCCTCCGCGCAGCGCAGCACGATCTTGGCCCGTAACGCGAGGAACTGGGCGGTCCTGGCCTGCCGCGCCCACTGCTGCAGCTGTCTGCGCTCAGCATCGTCGAGGACCAGGTCGGCCTTCGACCGGCCGATCCAGCCGGCGTCCTCGAGCCCGGCCATCCGCTCTGCGGCGAAAGCCCGGCGCCACTTGCCGACCGTCTTGGCCTGGACACCGACGAGCCGCGTGACACCCGCGTTCGACATGCCGTCAGCACACGCCAGGATGATGCGGGCCTTCTCGGCCGAGCGCCGGTGCGGCATTTCCGTCCGACGCACCAACTCAGCACGCTCGGCCTCGGACAACGTGATCGCCACAGCAGAAGGCCCCGAATGCGACATGCCAACAGCGTACTTACTAACCCTCAGGATTTCTGGCGCATCACACTAGCCAACTGCTCGTAGGGCTGGGGGTTGCAGCCAGGGCTACGTCGTATCCACACCACGTCGGGGCAACGGACAAGGCGCCTGACTCCCGCCGGCCGGAAGACTCCGCGATGCCTGCTGAGACAGACGTGCCGTGGTCACCGTGTGACGTCCAGCTCCGTGTACATGCCGGCCAGGTAGTGGCCGGGCAAGTTGCAGACCAGCTCGTAGCGGCCGGACTGCAGCGTCAGCGTGGTCCAGGCCGTCGCGCCGGGCGTGATGCCGTTCCCGGTCCCCGGACCGCAGCTGCGCGACGCCTCACCCAGGCTGCCCGTCTCAGTGACCTTCCCGTCAGAACCGGTGAGGCGTTCGCCCGCGGCCTGACCCGCTGGCAGGGGCAGCACGACCACTTCGTGGGGGAGGACGCCCACGTTGGTGACCCGCAGCGACACCACGCCGGCCGGGACCGTGCCCGGTGTGGCGCTCAGACGCATCATGCCCATGCCCTGCCAGCCGGGGCCCGGGGTACGCCAGTTGGGGCGGCCCATCATGCCCGGCCCCATGTCCCCCACGGTCACATCCACCACGTGGCCTCTCAGAGCAGGCACATTGCACTGCGTGCCTGGCCCTCGCCAGGCCGCCGGCGCACTGTGGCGGAAGGCACCGGTGGCGGCGAACAACAGTGTAGTCGCAATACCCAGCACCAGTGCGGCAGCTGCCCCTGCAACCAGCCACATCCCGCGCGGGCGCCTCGCGCTCACCGGTGCTCCCGCAGCAGCGCAAGGCGCCGTTTGTACTCGTCCTCGTCGATCTCCCCGCGGGCGAACCGTTCAGCGAGCAGGTCCTCCGCTCGCCTGCTTCCCCACCCAGGCTCACCGGAGGGGGGAGACGGGCCGCCCGGATGGCCGTGATGACCGCCCGCGAGGTAGCGGACGAGCGCGACAATCCCGGCGATCACCAGCGCCCAGAAGAGCACCATGAAAATGGCCACGAAGAACCAGCCGCCCCAGCCCCAGCCGCCGTCGTACCACATCATGCCGATCACCTTCCTCGGCCGGTGGGCAAGCCCCACCTCCAGAATGCGCCAGCAGAGGCAGCCATGCCCTGCCTGCCCACCACCGCAGATCGGCTGACGGTTTGGTGAGGGGCCGGCGCGCAGCGCTGTCCTGCGGCGCCGGTATCACGTAGGGGGGGTGGAGGAACCGACAAGGTAGGTGAGCAACCCATGGGCGCTCGAAATCGTCGTAGTCCTGGCTTCGGCCGTGCTGATCGGCACGCTGGGCTGGCGGGCACGGCGCGGTCCGAAGAAGTCCAGAGCCGCTCGTCCGCCAGTTCATAGCGGGTGTGGCGCCCCACCGGCACGGCGACGACCAGGCTTCGGTCGCGCAGGCATGCCAGGTGACTGGACAGGCGGGTACGGGAGACGCCCAGCGTCTCGGCCAGATCCGCGGGGTGAGCCGGAGCCTCGCGCAGGGCGAGCAAGCCGATCTATCTGCCACCCGTAACCGTCCCCTTGTCGCTGCGCGCGAATCGCCCACGTGACGGTTGTCTCGGGCTCTTGAAAATACCCCCCTAGGTATTTCTGTTACGGTGGATGCAGATACCCCGGGGGGTAAAAGTGTGATGAGGGAGAGTGCCGTGTTCTTTGCCGACATCCTGGAGACCGAAGATCTGGGCAACCGCAGCTACCTGGCCGGGGGCGCCCATGCGGCGGTCGTGGTGGACCCGCCGCGGGACATCGACCGGGTGGTCGCTGCGGCGGCGCAGCGCGGGGTGCGGATCGCGGTGGTCGCTGAGACGCACGTGCACAACGACTACGTGACCGGGGGCCTGGAGCTGGCCCGTCTGACCGGGGCTCGCTACCTGGTGCCCGCCGGGGCCTCGGTTGCGTATGAGCGGGTTCCCGTGGCCGACGGGGACGCGGAGGAGGTCGACGAGGGCCTGGTGCTGCGGGCCGTCGCCACTCCGGGACACACTCCGCATCACACCTCCTACGTGCTGGAGGCGGACGGCCGGGCGGTGGCCGCGTTCACGGGCGGGTCGCTGCTGATCGGCAGCGTGGGCCGCCCTGACCTGGTGGAGCCGCGGCTGACCGAGCAGCTGGCCCGGGCCCAGCATGCCTCCGCGCACCGGCTCGCGGCGGAGCTGGACGACGAGGTGCCGGTGATGCCTACGCATGGGTTCGGCAGCTTCTGCTCCTCCACCCAGGCTGGCGGCGAGCACAGCACCATCGGCGCGGAGAGGGCGTCCAACCCTGCGCTGGTTCAGGACGTGGACACGTTCGTCAAGGAGCTGCTGGCCGGGCTGGACGATGTGCCGGCCTACTACGCGCACATGGGCCCGGCCAACGCCGCTGGCCCCGCGCCGGTGGACCTGACCGCCCCGCAGCGCGCCGACGCCGGCGAGATCGCACGGCGCCTGGCGGCGGGCGAGTGGGTCGTCGACCTGCGCAACCGGGTGGCCTTCGCCGAGGGGCACGTGGCCGGTTCGTTCAACTTCGAGGTCGAGGGGCAGCTGGCGACCTATCTGGCGTGGATGATCCCGTGGGGCAGGCCGGTGACGCTGCTCGCGGGGAGCGCCGAGGAGATCGCCCGCGCTCAGCGGGAGCTGGCCCGGGTGGGCATCGACCGCCCGGCCGCGGCCGCCGTCGGCTCTCCGGCCGACTGGGTCACCGGGCAGGACAAGCTGGCGTCGTTCCCCCGGGCGACGTTCGCCGACCTGGCCGCCGCGCCTGAGCAGGGCGAGGACGTGGTGGTCCTGGATGTGCGCCGCGCCAGCGAGCGCGCGGGTGGCTGGATCGAGGGCAGCGTGCACATCCCCATCCACCAGGTCCACCAGCGCCTGGACGAGGTGCCTCCGGGCACGGTGTGGGTGCACTGCGCAGGCGGGATGCGCGCAGCGATCGCCGCCTCTGTGCTGGATGCCTCCGGCCGTGACGTGGTGGCCGTCGACGACGGCTACGCAGCCGCCGCCGACGCCGGCCTCGCGCTTGTCACGCCTGCCCAGCACTGACCACACGACCTGCTCTGCCGGGCCGCCGACGGTTCCGGCACGCCAGGAGCCCTGAGGAAACACAGCCATGCTCTCGCTCCAAGGCGGCCCCGGCCGCATCTCCCCTGCACAGGCCCACCGCATGCTCCAGGAATGTACGGCCGTGCTGCTCGACGTCCGTGAGACGGACGAATACCAGGCCGGTCACGCGCCCGGCGCGCTCCATGCGCCGCTGTCGCGCCTGGCAGCCGGCGCGGATGTGCCCGGCAGCCAGGACGGGCGCAGCCTGGTGCTGATCTGCCGCTCGGGCAACCGCTCCCAGCACGCCGCGCGGCTGCTGGACGACCGGGGCGTGGAGTCGGTCGACGTCACCGGCGGCATGCGCGACTGGGCCGGGCAGGGCCTGCCCGTCCAGGACGCGCACGGGCAGGCGGGCAGCGTCATATGACCGCGTTCGTCCTCGCCCTGCTCGCCGGGGCACTGGTTGGCCTGGCCCTGGGCTCGCTGGGGGCGGGCGGCAGCATCCTGACCGTCCCCGCCCTGATCTATCTGCTCGGCTTCAGCCCGGCCGAAGCGACCACCGCCAGCCTGATCATCGTGATCGTCACCTCGGCCACCGCCCTGGTGGCCCATGCCCACGCGGGGAAGGTGCGCTGGCGGGCCGGGCTGCTGTTCGCAGCGGCCGGACTGCTGCCCGCCGCCGCGGCCGGTGTTCTGTCCGCACGCATCCCCGCCACCGTGCTGACGCTGGCGTTCGCGATGCTGGCCGTGCTGGCGGGCTCGCGCATGCTGCGCCGCCGCACGCCGCCGGAGAGCGGGACGGTGTCGGGGCCCCGCGCGGCGGGAGCCGGTGCGGGCCTTGGCGCGGTGACCGGGTTCCTCGGGGTGGGCGGCGGATTCCTGGCCGTCCCGGCCCTGGTGGCCGTGCTCGCCGTACCCATGAGCGCGGCCGTGGGCACCAGCCTGCTGGTCATCATCGCCAACGCACTGGTGGCCCTCGTCGCCCGTGCGGCCACCGCCACCACCCTGGACTGGGAGCTGATCATGCCGTTCATCGCCACTGCGGTCCTGGGCGCCTGGGACGGCAAACGGCTGAGCGCGAAGGTCTCACCGGCCACGCTGCAACGCGTCTTCGGCAGCCTGCTGCTGACCGTCGCCGTCGCCATGGGGATCGGCACCCTGCTGTGAAAATGCCCGTGGGGCCTGCTGCAGGCGCCGGTGTCCCGG
>NZ_JBEOWS010000527.1:0-4631 GCF_040296125.1 Streptomyces sp. NPDC002265
CCCTGGTGGTGGCCGCGCCCTCGGCCGCCCCGCCGGAGCAGAACACGGACCACGGCACGGGCGAGGACACGGCGCAGGGCGTCGGGCGTGCGCGCGCCGGTTCAGTGGCGGGTGATCACCGCCGCACGGTCACCACCCGGGCGCCGGCGGTGACGTCCTGCCCGGTGTGCGGCTCGACCGAGGCCATGTCCGCGGTGTTCAGGACGGTCATGAGGACGACCGTCGGGTGCCCCGCGGCGCGCACCGCGCCGAGGTCGACCTCGGCGAGGAGGTCACCGGCGGAGACCTTCCGGCCGGGCTCGACGCGGACGTCGAAGCCTTCGCCCTTCATCTGCACCGTGTCGATGCCGATGTGGATGAGCACCTCGACACCGTCCGCGGTCCGGATCCCGAACGCGTGACCCGTGTTGGCGACGGTGATCAGCTCGCCGTCGACCGGGGCGACGACGTGACCGTCGGCCGGGTCGATGCCCACGCCCTCACCGAGCGCGCGGGAGGCGAAGACCGGGTCCTCGACCGTGCCGAGGCCGATCACATGGCCCGAGACCGGCGCCACGAGCTCGAGGTCCGCACCGGCGGCGGGAGCGTCCGCCGCGACGGTGCCGGCGGAGGCGCCGGTGGCTCCCGCGGTCACCAGCTCACCCTCTGCGGCCGCCGCGGGGGCGCCGACGGTGACCAGCTCACGCGCCTCGGCCGGTGCGGCCTCGGCGGGGGCGGCAACCTCACCGCGGGCGGCGGCCTCGACGGCGTCACGCTCGGCGTTGGCCGCGACGCGCTCCTCCTTGGTGCGGTAGTCGGAGAAGTACACGAGAGCCATCGAGGTGAAGAAGGCCGCCGAGATCGCGATGATGTACTTGATCATCGGGTCGAAGACCGGGATGGTCAGCAGGGAGGTGAAGGCGAAGGCGTTGGTGTTCACGCCGCCCAGCAGACCGATGATCACACCACCCACGAGGCAGCCGACCAGCATGCGCGGGTAGATCCGCTTGAAGCGCAGGTGGATGCCGTACAGCGAGGGCTCGGAGATACCGCCGAGCAGACCCGCGGCCAGGGCGCCGGTGGCGGTCTGACGCATGTCCTTCTCACGGTGACGGATCGAGAGCAGCAGGACACCGGCGGTGGCGCCGAAGCAGGCGAAGTTCCACGTGCCCATGGGGCCCTGGATGAAGTCGTAGCCGAGGGTGTTGATGTTGACGAGCATCAGCGCGTTCAGCGGCCAGTGCAGACCCAGCGGCACCAGGAACGGGTACAGCATCGGGATGACGATCGCGAAGACGATCGGGGCGTGGCCGTTCAGCCAGGACAGACCCGTGCCGAGGCCGTTGCCGGCCCAGACACCCATGGGACCGATGAGGAAGGCGGTCAGCGGGATCATGATCAGCATGCTGAAGAACGGCACGAAGACCATCTGGACGTTCTCGGGGAAGATCCGCTTCAGGCCCTTGTAGACCAGGGCGAGCAGGGCGACCATCAGCAGCGGCACGAAGACCTGGCCGCCGTAGTCGTTGAGCTGCATCGGCAGCCCGAAGACGTGCGCCACGGACTCCGTGGTGCCCAGCGTCGAGTTGACGTGGGTGGTGACACCGGGGGTCTTGGACCCGATCATGCCGGTGAAGTTCGGGGTCATCACCGCGGCCATGACCGTGGCGCCGACCCATGGGTCGATCTTCAGCTTCTTGGCCGCGTTGTAGGCGACCATGATCGGCAGGAAGTACAGCACCGAGCGCCACATGGCGTCGACGAAGACCCAGCTGGCGGACTTGTCCGCGGCGCGGAAGTCGACCAGGCCGAAGGCGTCGAGCATGGAGGCGATCGCGATGATCAGCGAGGCGCCGAGCAGCACGCCCAGGAGCGGGCGGAACGAGTCCGAGAGGTACTCGAAGAAGTTGTCGAGCCAGGCGTAGCGGCCGCGGCCCTTGGCGCGGATCTCGGCCTTGACGTCAGCGTCGGACTGCGGGCGGGGAGCGGCCCCGCTCCTCATCGACGGCAGGTTCATGATGTCGGAGTAGACGCCCGCCACGGCTCCGCCGATCACGATCTGGAAGCGGTCGCCGGACTGAGGCACGGTGCCCATGACACCGTCGAGGCCGTCGAGCGCGGTCTGGTCGACCTTCTTGGCGTCGTGCAGCTGGAAGCGCAGCCGCGTCGCGCAGTGCGTCAGGCTCTCGATGTTCTCGGATCCGCCGACGCCACGGAGGATCTTCTCCGCCAGCGCATCGGATGTGCGTGTGCTCATGGGTGCGTCCTAACATCCCTGGTTCGTGCGGTTCTGCACCGTTCTTCGATCTCTCCCGCCCGGACCGTGGCAGCAAAAAAGGCCTGGGTAGCGCACATGGCGCCACCCAGGCCTTGCCTCCCGTCGGACCGCCCGCCGCCGTCACCTCGTATGAGGCGGCGGCGATGGCGTCGATAGGGAGTAACAATCCTGCGATCGGGTTCGATCGATAATTACTATAGCAGCGAAATAGCGCCATAGAGAAGAAACTCTTCCGGACCGGGACAAAGGGTCGATCTCCTGATGGATCACGACGCTCCGGCAGTCCGGTATCCCGGCACTCCCGACGACGGGGCCGGAGCCATGAAGGCTCCCGGCCTGTGGGTGGCCGGTGGTTGCGTCGAGAACTTCCGAACCTCGATCAGGGGATCAAGAGGTCAGGGACCGAGCGGGCCATAGTGTCGCACGGCGCCGGGCCTCAGGGCCAACGCCTGCCCCGATGCGGGCCCTGCCCGGGGAATAGGGCGGTCCGGGCGCGGGTTGCGGACGTCTGGACGATCGAAAGACGATCACGGTGACCGGCGACTGCGGTCCGACAGCAGGGGCCTCTCCACCCCGCCACCGGGGCCGTACCGGTGTAAGTGACACAGGCCACAGGAACTCCTCTGGTCCTGCGGAGAGAAGTGGTCGTGAGAGACGCAGAAGACGATGTGCGCCGCCGCGTGCGCGAAGGGGACCGCGCGGCGTTCGCCCAGCTGTACGAGGAGTTCGCCCGCGCCGTGTACAACCACGGTCTGCGGCTGACCGGCGACTGGTCGACAGCCGAAGAGATCATGTCCGAGACGTTCCTGACTGCGTGGCGGACCCGTGCGCGGGTGCACGAGGACGGCGGCTCGCTGCTGCCCTGGCTGCTGGGCATCGCCACCCACAAGGCGGACAACGCCCGCCGGGGACAGCGCAGACGCCAGCTGTTCCTGGCGCGTCAGCCGCAGCCGCCCGCGGAGGAGGACTTCGCGCCCCGGACGGTCGGGCGGATCGACGACGCACGGCGCCTGCGTGCGGTGCACGCCGCCCTGGGCCGGCTGCGGCGCCAGGAACGCGAGGTGCTGGCCCTGTGCGTGTGGTCCGGCCTGGACTACCAGCAGACGGCGGAGGCCCTCGGCATCGCCGTCGGCACCGTGCGTTCCCGCCTTTCGCGGGCCCGCACGAAGCTGGCCCGCCTCGCGGAAGAAGACCGGGAACCACCCGTCACCCGCGGAGAGATGACAAGTGCGGCCGCGATCGCGGCCCTGCCCGCACGGAAGGAGCTCACATGAACGACGGCGACCGCGAGGAGATCGCGCGCCTGCTGCCGGCCCCGGCCGACTGGGACCTTCCGCGCGAGCAGCACCTTCGTCACAAGGAACTGCTGATGCACCGCATCGACCGAGACATCGCCCAGGAGCAGGCGACCCGTACCCGCCCGGCCCGCCGGCTGCTGCGGCCCGCGCTCCTGGCCCCGGTTACCGCTCTGACCCTGGCCGGCGCGCTGGCCGCGGGAGTCGCCCTCAACGGCAACGGCGGGACGCCCCCCGGCACCTCTTCGCACCGTGCCGCCACGGACATGCAGCCCGCCGCGGCGCTCCTGAGCCGGATCTCCGACGCCGCCGGGGAACGCACCACGCCCCAGGTGCGGGACGACCAGTTCGTCTACACCCGGGAGAAGGCGCGCGGTGCCGACCTGACCAGCGGGAAGGCCGTCCTCGGCCCGCTGCAGGACCGGGAGGTGTGGGCCGCTCAGGAACAGGGACCGCTGCACAAGCTCGGCCTGGTGCGGGAGAACGGCGAGACGCTGCCGATCAACGCCGAACTCGGTGACACCGACGGCACCCCGGCCGGTATCAACCGGGCCACCTACCGCTGGCTCGGCTCGCTGCCCACCGACCCCGACAAGCTGCTGGTCTACCTGTACGCGAACACCCCGCACGCCGAGGGCCGGGGACGGGACCAGGCGGTGTTCGAGCAGATCGGGGGCCTGGTCGGCGGGGTGATGCCGCCCGCCACGGCCGCCGCGCTCTACCGGGCCGCGGCGAAGATCCCCGGCGTCACCGCGGCCCCGCAGGCACGCGACGCGATCGGCCGCCGGGGGCTCGGCATCGCCCGCGACGACACGGACTACGGGGTCCGGACCGAGTGGGTCTTCGACGCGAAGGACTACTCCTATCTCGGCTCCCGCAGCTACCTGATCAAGGACACCTCGTACGGAAAGGCGGGCACGCTGCTGTCCAGCGAGGCCGAGCTGGAACTCGCCGTCGTCGACAAGGCCGGCCGACAGCCCACGGACGCGGAGCGCACCCGCATCCAGCCTCAGAACTGACCGTTCACCCTCGGAGGTCCCCCGCATCAGCCACGCTCCGGCCCGCCGTCCGCACAGGAC
>NZ_JBEOWS010000528.1:0-4611 GCF_040296125.1 Streptomyces sp. NPDC002265
GCCCGGGGTCTTGCTCCGGGCGCGGCGCCGTACCGGTCCCCGGGGGCTGCCGAAGTACGGGCCCGAGCCCTCACCGAGGGTGACATCTGCCTGTCCGCCCGTGTCACCGGCCTGATACCGTCCCCGCCGACGGCCGAATTCCCTCGGTGCACCCGGCCCCGGCCGGCAAAGTCCGTTTCTTCGCTGAGAGGTTGGAGCATGCCGGACGACGCAGCAGCCCCTGACGCCGCGGCAGCGGCCCGTGCCGCCGCGGAAGAGGAGTCGGCCTTCTCGCACCCCGCCGTCGACCCAGACCGCACCGCCGCGTACGGCGACCACCCCGACCAGGTGATCGACTTCTACGTCCCGCGCACGGAGACCGCCGCCGACGCCGGTGCTCCCCTGGTCGTGCTGCTGCACGGCGGTGCCTGGCGCGCCCCGTACGACCGGCGGCACATCACCCCGTTCGCGGACTTCCTCGCCCGCCGGGGCTTCGCCGTGGCCAACGTCGAGTACCGGCGCGGTTCCGCGGTCCCCGCGCCGGACGGGGCAGCCCCGGTCGCCGGGCGCTGGCCGGACACCTTCGACGACGTGGCCGCCGCCCTGGACGCCCTCCCCTCCCTCGTCCGGGAGGTCCTTCCGCAGGCGGACCCGCGCCGTACGGTCGTCGTCGGTCACTCGGCGGGCGGCCAGCTGGCCCTGTGGGCGGCGGCCCGGCACGTCCTGCCCGCCGACGCCCCCTGGCGGCTCGACGGCCCCGCCGCGCTGCGCGGGGTCGTTGCCCTCGCCCCGATCGCCGACTTCGCGGTCGCCGAGAAGCTGGAGGTGTGCGGGGGCGCGGCAGGACAACTCCTCGGCGGAGAGGAGCACTTCGGCGTACGGCAGCCGTACGCCGATCCGGCGCTGCTGCTTCCCACCGGCATCGCGACCACCCTCGTCCAGGGCCGTGACGACATCGACGTCCCGAAGGCGGTCGCCGAGGCGTTCGCGGACGCGGCGGCGAAGGCCGGCGAGATGGTGGGACTGACGCTGCTGGCCGAGGTCGGCCACTTCCCGCTGATCGACCCGGCGGCGGACGCCTGCGCGGTGGTGGCGGAGGAGATCGCCCAACTGGCCTGGTGAGCAACGGATGTGACGTGTCGTCGAGGCAGATGTGCGACGAGCCGTCGAGCCGTCGAGCCGTCGAGGCGTGCGGCGGGCCGTCGGGGCAGACGGCCGCGCCCCCCCGGGGCGATGCCCCGTAGCACCCGTAGTACCTGAGAGCTATGCCGTGGAAGCGTTCCCTGGCGGGACACGGACGACGCGTGCGGCTCCGTAACTTCCCCTCCGTACCAGCCCGAAGGCCGGACGGCCGGACCACAGGGCGGACCGGGAGGGGGCGGCCATGGGCCGTGACACGCAGGCGGCGGACACCGGGGGAGGGACGGCCACGGGGCCGACGGCCGTGCGGGCGTCCGTCCGGCGGCCCCCGGGCGGACGGCGTCGCGGTCTGCTCGCCACCCTCGTCGCCGCGGCCCTGGTGGTCCCGCTCTCCGCCGCCGCCCGGCCGCGGATCCCCGCCCCGGCCCCCGCCGCCCTCGGCCGGGTGACGGCGGCCTCGCTGGACGAGGCGTACGCCGCCAACCGGGCCGACGCCGCCGAGGCGGCCCGGATGGCCGCCGCCCACGGCGATCGTCACCGGGCCGCCGCCGACCGTGCCCTGGCCGGACCCGGCCGGCAGCTCCTCGCCTTCGACGGGCGCGGCGCGGGCCTGGCGACCGACGTCCTCGGCGACCTGGCACGGGCGGACCGGGTGGCGGTCCTGGTCCCGGGCTCCGACACCTCCCTCGACACCTACGCGCGCTTCCGCGCGGGTGCCGTGGCGCTGCGCGCGCAGCTCGCCCGGCAGGCCCCGCGGGGCACCCGCACCGCGGTCGTGGCCTGGCTCGGCTACCGCACCCCCGGCACGGTCGGCGCCGCGGTCACCACCACGGGCCGCGCCGAGCAGGCGGCCCCGCGGCTGCGCGAACTCGTACGGCAGCTGCACACCCTCGCCGGCCCCCGGGCGCACCTCTCCCTGCTCTGCCACTCCTACGGCTCCGTCGTCTGCGGCCGGGCCGCGGCCGGTCCGGCCGTCGACGACATCGTCCTGGTCGGCAGCCCCGGCACCGGCGCCGGCTCGGTGAGCGGGCTGCGCACCCGGGCCCGGGTGTGGGCGGCCCGCGGCGCCGACGACTGGGTGGCCGAGGTCCCGCACATCAGCACCGACCTGTTCGGCACGACCGTCGGCTTCGGCACCGACCCGGTCTCCCCGACCTTCGGCGCCCGCGTCTTCGCGGCGGGCCCCGGCGGCCACAGCACCTACTTCACCCCGGGCTCGGTCTCCCTCGCCAACCTGACCCGGATCGTCCTGGGCGAGACCTCGGAGGTGACCCGTGCCTGACTCCGCCCGCACGTTGTAGGGCCTGACGGCCGTAGGGCCCGACGGCCGTAGGGCCCGTGGTGCTGATCCCCGTAGTACCTGAGACGGATCCGCGAGGACCCCACTCACTGAGGACGACCGCGCCGGCCTCCTGCGCCTACCGTTCTGAACGTGACCGACACGACCCAGACGCAGCCGACGCCCTCGGGGGGCGCGGACGAGACCTTCAGCGCGATCAAGCCGCGCAGCCCGGAGTTCCGGCTGGCCGCCGACGCCCTGCGCGGGATGCGGCAGGACCTCTTCCACGACGCCTTCGCCTACCGCCCGCTGCCCCGGCTGGGCAGCGAGCGCCCGCTGCTGCGGCGGCTTTCCGGCCGGGCGCGGGCGTACGCGGCCTGGACCCCGCACGCGACGGTGGCGCTCGGCGGCGTACTCGCGCTGACGGCCGCGACGTCCTCGTTCGGCGGAAGCACCCTGACCGGCCTGCTGTGCGGCCTGCTCGCCGTGATCCCGGTCGCGCTGACGCTGATCCGGCCGGTCGGTGCCTTCTGGCTGTCGCTGGCGTCGACCTTGGTGGTGGGCGTCCTGAGCCGGCCGTGGGGCGACCGGCCGTGGGCGCAGTGCAGCGCCATCTCCCATGTGGTGGTCCTGACGGTCGTGGCCGCCCGGACCCGGCCGCGCACGGCGGCCTGGATGTGGGCGGCCACGGCGTTCTACGGCTTCTTCGCGGAGGCACTCTTCGGCACCGGGCCCTTCGGCAGCAGCGACACCGCTCCCATGCTGGTCCTCTCCGCGCTGATCCTGCTCGTGGTCACGGTCTGGCACATACGCCGGACCGCCGAGGAGGTGGTGAGCGCCCAGCAGACGGAGACCGCCCACGAGCGTTCCCGGCGCACCCTGCTGGAGGAGCGCACCACGATCGCCCGCGAGCTGCACGACGTGGTCGCCCACCACATGTCGGTGGTCGCCATCCAGGCGGAGGCCGCGCCCTACCGGGTGGAGAACCCGCCGCCGGAGCTGGAGCGCGCCTTCGCCGTCATCCGGGAGAACGCGGTGGCCGCGCTGACCGAGCTGCGCCGGGTGCTGGGCGTGGTGCGCGCCGAGGACTACGAGGCGCCGGACGCCCCGCAGCCCACGCTCGCCGACCTGGACGCGCTGCTGGCCAATGTGCGGGAGGCGGGGCCGGAGGTGGCGAAGGTGGTGACGGGCGCGGTCCGTGAACTCCCGCAGGGCGTCGAGCTGTCGGCGTACCGCATCGTCCAGGAGGCGCTGAGCAACACCCTGCGGCACGCGCCGGGGGCCGACGCCCGGGTCGAGATCGGTTACGTCCTCGGCGGGCTGGGGCTGCGCATCGTCAACGGGCCGGTGCCCGACCCCTCGTCGGTGAAGCCCTCGCCCGGCGCCGGGCACGGGGTCACCGGGATGCGCGAGCGCGTCGCCATGCTGAACGGCGGGATGACGGCCGGCCCGACGGCCGAGGGCGGCTACGAGGTGACGGTGTTCCTGCCGGTGGCCGCGGCCGACGCGGGGATCGAGAGCGAGGCATGACGATCCGGGTGCTGGTCGCGGACGACCAGATGATGGTGCGCGAGGGTTTCTCCGTCCTGCTGAACGCGATGCCGGACATCGAGGTCGTCGGCGAGGCCGTCAACGGGCGGGAGGCGGTCGAGCGGGTGCGGGAACTGGCCCCGGACGTCGTGCTGATGGACATCCGGATGCCCGAGATGAACGGCATCGAGGCGACCCGGGAGATCGTCGCGTCGGACGGCACGGCGAAGGTGCTGGTGCTGACGACGTTCGACCTCGACGAGTACGTGTACCAGGCGCTGCGGGCGGGCGCCTCGGGCTTTCTGCTGAAGGACGCGTCGGCGCGGCAGCTCGCGGACGGCGTCCGGGTGGTGGCCTCCGGTGAGGCGCTGCTGGCGCCCTCGGTGACCCGACGGCTGATCACCGAGTTCTCGAAGCTGTCCGGCGGTCCGCGGCCGACGCCCGCGGCGCAGGCGGCCTACGGGGACCTGACCGACCGGGAGACCGAGGTGCTGGTGCTGATCGCGCAGGGCCTGTCGAACGCGGAGATCGCCGGCCGGCTGGTGGTCGCCGAGTCCACGGTCAAGACGCATGTCAGCCGCATCCTGGTGAAACTGGGCCTGCGGGACCGTACCCAGGCGGCGGTGTTCGCCTACGAGGCCCGGCTGGTCACCCCGGGCTGAGCCCGGCCGGTCGTCCTAGGC
>NZ_JBEOWS010000529.1:0-4603 GCF_040296125.1 Streptomyces sp. NPDC002265
GCGCTGGAGCCTGGTGTTCTCGGCGTCGGCCCGGGTGGCCTGGTCGTGGACGGTGCCCGCGTGGTGCACCTCCAGCCACACCCGGGCGCGGGTGCCGGCCGGAAGGGACTCCAGGATCGACGAGACGGCGGGCAGGGCCGTCTCGTCGCCCCAGACGAGCACCAGGTCGGTGTCCTCGGGCGGGCGGAAGCGGATCGCGCGGTTGTCGGCGAGTGCCGGACCGAGCAGCTTCACGCGGTCGCCCGCGGCCGCCCGCGACGCCCAGCGGGAGGCGGGGCCCGCGGGGACGGCCGCGCCCGGCTCCACGCCGTGCAGCACGAAGTCGATGTCGATCTCGGCGGTGTCGCCGAGCGCGTCCCGGCGCAGCGAGCGCAGGGTGTACGAACGCATCACCGCCCGTACGTCGTCGGGTAGTTCACGCCACCCCTGCCACCACCCGTCACCCAGCTCGACAGGGACCGCGGGCTCGTGCTGGCCGGGGTGCGGCAGGAACAGCGACAGGCTCTGGTCGCGCCCGTGCGAGCGGAAGTGGGCGAGGTCGGACCCGCCGAAGGTGATCCGGACCAGAGACGGGCCGAGCCGCCTCGTCCGTACGACCCGGAGGGAGAAGAAGCGGAACGGGGCGGCCACGGCCGTCGTCATGGGAGCTCCTGAGGCTCAGGAAGGGTGGGCGGTCAGCTGACCTTCTTCGCGTTCTCGAGCGCTTCGGCGAGGTTGTCGAGCAGCGGCACGCACTTGCCGTAGGACAGGATCGGCTCGGGCGAACGCGCGATGACCTGGTTCGCCTTGACCGCCGGGAGCTTCTTCCAGGTGGCCTCGGTGATGTCGGCCGGCTGGATGGTCTGGGAGCGGTCGTCCATCATGATGATGTCGGCCTGGTACTTGTCGACGTTCTCCCAGCTCAGGCTCTCGTACCAGCCGCCGCCCTGCTTCTTGGCGCTCTCCGGGGGCTCGACGAAGTTCACGCCGAGGGCCTTGAAGTACTCCAGGTCGATGGAGAGGTTGGTGCCGGAGACGTAGAACAGCTCCTGGCTGGCGGAGCCCGCCATGACCTTGATGTCGGGCTTGGCCTTGGCTGCCGCGCGCAGCCGGGCGGCCGCCGTCTCGAAGCGCTTCTTGGCGTCGGTGACCGCGGCGGCCTTCATGTCCGCGCCGAGCGACTCGGCCAGCTCCCACATGCGCTGGAGCGGCTTGTCGAGCTGGCGGTCGTAGACGGAGACGCCGACGCTCGGGGCGAGCTTGGCGATCTTGTCCTTGGAGGTCTCGGGGACGTACCAGAGGGTGCCGGCGTCGTCGAACATCGTGGAGATCAGCACGTCCGGCGCCAGGGCCGCGTACTTCTCGACGTTGAACTCGTCCCAGACGTTGCCCAGGACGGTGACCTTGCTGATGTCCATGTCGCCGGCCTGGACGTCGGCCTTGCCGTCGGTGGTCCTGGTGGGGCCGAAGACGCCCTTGACCGAGATGCCGTAGTCGTACAGGGCGGCCGCGACACCGGTGAAGGCGACGATGTTCGCGGGGATCTTGTCGAGCTTCACCGTGGTGCCACGGTCGTCCTTGAACGTCCAGGGGCCGGACTTGGCGGCAGCGGCCGTCTCCTCGGCCGAACCGCCGTCTTTCGCGTCGTCGTCCCCGCACGCGGCGAGCACGGCACCGAGGCCGAGGGCTCCGCCCGCGGCGAGGATGCCGCGACGGGAGAGTTGGGTGGCTCTGGCGTTGGGCATGGCTACGCTGCTTTCGAACAGGGCGGATCACCCGCCGGACAATTCGAAGGTAGGTTAGCCTAACCTCAGCTGACGTCCCAGGGGGTGGGGGTGGCCACTTCACCCTGTGCGTGGACTGTGGGATCGGCGGATCGGCCGACTCCGGCTGTTCCAGGCCGAGTTGGCCCGACCCGCGGCGTCGGAGGAGTGCCCGTCCGGACGCGGACGGGCGGGCCGTCGACGACGACCCGCCCGTGTCCACCGGCCGCGGCACAGGACCGCGCCGGGCGGTTCAGCCCGCCAGTCCCAACTCCCGGGCGATCAGCATCCGCTGGACCTCGCTCGTGCCCTCGCCGATCTCCAGGATCTTGGAGTCGCGCCACATGCGGGCCACCGGGTACTCGTTCATGAAGCCGTAGCCGCCGTGGATCTGGGTGGCGTCACGGGCGTTGTCCACCGCGATGGTGGAGGAGTACAGCTTGGCGACCGCCGCCTCCTTCTTGAAGGGCTCGCCCGAGACGAGACGGGACGCGGCGTCGCGCCAGCCCACGCGGGCCATGTGCGCCTTCATCTCCATATCGGCGATCTTGAACTGGATGGCCTGGTTCGCGCCGATCGGGCGACCGAAGGCGTGCCGCTCCTTCGCGTACTTCACCGACTCGTCCACACAGCCCTGCGCCAGCCCGGTGGCCAGTGCCGCGATGGCGATCCGGCCCTCGTCCAGGATGCGCAGGAACTGCGCGTACCCACGGCCCTGTTCGCCCAGCAGGTTCGCGGCCGGGACCCGCACGTCCGCGAAGGACAGCTCACGGGTGTCCGAGGCGTTCCAGCCGACCTTCGAGTAGGGCGCCGCGACCGTGAAGCCGGGGGTGCCCGAGGGGACGATGATCGAGGAGATCAGCGGCCTGCCGTCCGGCTTGCGGCCGGTGACCGCGGTGACCGTCACCAGACCCGTGATGTCGGTGCCCGAGTTGGTGATGAAGCACTTGCTGCCGTTGATGACCCATTCGTCCGTCTCGGGGTCGAGGCGGGCCGTCGTACGGGTCGCGCCCGCGTCCGAGCCGCCGTCCGGCTCGGTCAGGCCGAAGGCGCCCAGGATCTCCCCGGTGCACAGCCGCGGCAGCCACTCGCGCTTCTGCTCCTCGGTGCCGAAGAGGTGGACCGGCATGGCCCCCAGCGAGACGCCCGCCTCCAGGGTGATGGCCACGGACGAGTCCACCCGGGCCAGCTCCTCCAGCGCGATGCCCAGCGCCAGGTAGTCGCCGCCCATGCCGCCGTACTCCTCCGGGAACGGCAGCCCGAACAGGCCCATCCGGCCCATCTCGCGGACGATCTCGTAGGGGAACTCGTGCCGCTCGTAGAAGTCGCCGATCTTCGGCGCCACGACGTCGTGGGCGAACTCCTCCACCGTGCGGCGGAGTTCTTCCAGTTCGGGGGAGAGCTTGTGGTCCATCGTGTTCACTGCTCCTGGTGGGAGAGGGCTCGTACGGTGCGGGACGGGCTGGGTCGGCCCAGTCGGTCGGCCATCCACACGCTCGTGGCGACGAGACGGCCGAGGTCGACTCCGGTGTCGATGCCGAGGCCGTGCAGCATCCACACGAGATCCTCGGTGGCGAGGTTGCCGGTCGCGGACTTGGCGTAGGGGCAGCCGCCGAGACCCCCGGCGGAGGCGTCGACGGTGGTGACGCCCTGCCGCAGCGCGGCCAGGGTGTTGGCGAGGGCCTGGCCGTAGGTGTCGTGGAAGTGCACGCCCAGCACCTCGGCGGGGATGCCCTGCGCGTCCAGCGAGACGAGCAGTTCGCGCACATGACCCGGGGTCGCGACCCCGATCGTGTCGCCGAGGCTCAGCTCGTCGCAGCCCATGTCCATCAGCGCCTTGCAGACCCGGACGACCTGGTCGACGGGGACCGCGCCCTCCCACGGGTCGCCGAAGCACATGGAGAGGTAGCCGCGCACATGGCCGCCCTCGGCCCTGGCCCGCGCGACGACCGGCTCGAACATCGCCAGCGCCTCGTCCACCGTCCGGTTGAGGTTGGCCTTGGCGAAGGACTCGGTGGCACTGGCGAAGACGGCGACCCGGCGCGCGCCCAGCGCCAGGGCGCGCTCCAGCCCGCGCTCGTTGGGCACGAGCACCGGCAGCTCCACCGGCAGGTCGGCGACCAGCGGGAACAACTGCTCGGCGTCGGCGAGCTGGGGCACCCACTTCGGGTGCACGAAGCTCGTCGCCTCGATGGTGCCCAGACCCGCCCCGGCCAGCCGGCGCACGAACTCCGCCTTCACCTCGGTCGGTACGGTCGCCTTCTCGTTCTGCAGGCCGTCGCGCGCGCCGACCTCGTGGATGCGCACCCGGGCCGGCAGCTCCGGGTCCGGTACGGCCATCGGCAGTCCCGGGGCGGTCATGACGTCGCCTCCTCGTGCGGGGCGACGACGGCGAGCACCTGGTCCATGGCGACCGTGCTGCCCGGCCTGACGTCCAGCTCGGCGACCGTGCCGGCGTGCGGGGCGCAGATGACGTGCTCCATCTTCATCGCCTCGACGACCAGCAGGCTCTGACCGGCCGTCACCTCGTCGCCGACGGCCACCTTCACCACCGTGACCGTGCCGGGCATGGGCGCGGTGAGCGAGTCGGCGCCGCCGTGCGCGGCGCGGTCCAGGGACGCGGCGACCGGGTCGTGGTCGCGCACGTGCCAGGCGTCGCCGTCCCGGCCGAGCCAGTCGGCGGCGCGCCGGAAGGTGTGGCGGACGCCGTCCAGGGTCACCGACACCCGGTCCTCGGTGACGGTGTGGGTGCCGCGCGGGACGTACTCCACCGGGTCCTGCACCCGCAGATGGAAACCGACCGGCCGGCGGTGCTCGCCGCCGTCGGTGACACCGCCGCGGCC
Organism: Streptomyces sp. NPDC002265; assembly: GCF_040296125.1. Lineage (NCBI taxonomy): Bacteria > Bacillati > Actinomycetota > Actinomycetes > Kitasatosporales > Streptomycetaceae > Streptomyces > Streptomyces sp. NPDC002265. The sequence goes on from NZ_JBEOWS010000529.1 coordinate 4,586, forward strand.
GTCCTGGCCTGCGAGGCC
>NZ_JBEOWS010000530.1:0-4569 GCF_040296125.1 Streptomyces sp. NPDC002265
CGGACGGTGAGCCCTTCTGCTTGTGCCGGTCCGGCCGGACCGGTCCTAGAACGTGCCCAGCTTCACGATCGACAGCAGCGCGATCAGCTGGATCGCCGACGCGCCCAGCGCCTTGGGCCAGGGCAGGTCGTGGGAGCGGCGGACCATCATGGTCAGCAGCGTTCCGGCGGCCACCCAGGTCGCCCAGCCCACGGCCTGGACGAAGGTCGCGTTGCCGCCGAAGAACATGGCGAGCAGCAGCCGGGGCGCGTCCGTGAGGGACATGATCAGCATCGACAGGCCCACGGTGGGCTGCCAGGCGCCGTCGCCGCCGAGCTGGCGGGCCAGGGTGTGGGTGACCACGCCGAGGACGAAGGCGCTGAGCACCATCGCCACCGACGTCGTCAGGACGATCGGGACGGCGTTGGAGAGGGTGGCGTTGATGGCGTCCTCGCGGGCGCCGTCGAAGCCGAAGACCGCGAGCAGGCCGTAGAGGAAGGTCACGATCAGGGCCGGGGCCCACATCGTGTAGTCGCGCATCCGCAGGAAGGTCTGGTCCGGGGCGGTCACGATGCCGCTCAGCAGCGCCTTCCAGTGCAGCGGCGGGCCGACCGGGGCCGAGGGCTGCGCGGCGCCCGCGTGGTAGGTGCCGCCCTGGTTGTAGGAGGCGTGCTCGTCGATCGAGAACGCCTGGGTGTGCCCCGGCTGGCTCGCCGCGTACGGGTCGTGCGGGGCGCCGCCCGCCTGGCCGTACGGGTCGGCCGCGCCGAAGTACTCCGGCTCGTCGCCGCCCTGGCCGCCGTAGCCGCCGGCGTTGCCCTGCGGCCACCCGGCCCCGCCGGAGCCGCCGTGCGGCGGCTGCTGGCCGCCCCGGTACTGCGGTTGCTGCGGGTACGGCTGCGGAGCCGACGGGTAGCCGTAGGACGGCGGCCCCTGGGGAGCCTGCTGCCCGTACGGAGGGTTGTGCGGTCGCGCTTGCGGGGCGCGGTCGTCCCGGCCGCCGCGTCCGTTCCTGAATCCAGCCACGCCTTCGAACGTACCTGGTCCCGGCGGGTGAGGGGCGGGGACGGGGGTTCCGGGCCGGGGTTTGCTGCCGAGCTGTGACATCCCCTAAGGGGGGTCCCGGGGGCTTTCCGAGGGGCCGGCGGGTTTCGCGCGCGGGACCGGAAGGCACGGCGGCGGTGTCCTCCGTCCGCGTGACGCGCGTGACGGCAACTGCGGTGCGTACGGCGGGAGGAGGGCGTGCGGATCGGAGAGCGGGTACGGCAGAGGGAGCGCGTGCGGCCCGCGGAGCGGGTACGGCGACGCCCCCTGCCCGGCAGGCGGGTCAGGGGGCGTCGGCGGGTGGAACGGCGGTTACTTCGCCGGCTCCGGCTCCGGCTCGGTCTCCGACTGCGACTCGCCCGCCGGGGGCTCGTCCGCGACCGGGGTCCGGACGGACTCGAGCAGCAGCTGGGCGACGTCCACGACCTGGACGGACTCCTTGGCCTTGCCCTCGTTCTTCTTGCCGTTGACCGAGTCGGTCAGCATGACGAGGCAGAACGGGCAGGCGGTGGAGACGATGTCGGGGTTCAGCGACAGAGCCTCGTCGACGCGCTCGTTGTTGATGCGCTTGCCGATCCGCTCCTCCATCCACATCCGCGCGCCGCCGGCGCCGCAGCAGAAGCCGCGCTCCTTGTGGCGGTGCATCTCCTGCTGGCGCAGGCCCGGGACGGCGGTCATGATCTCGCGCGGCGGCGTGTAGATCTTGTTGTGGCGGCCCAGGTAGCAGGGGTCGTGGTAGGTGATGATGCCCTCGACCGGGGTGACCGGGACCAGCTTGCCCTCGTCCACCAGGTGCTGGAGCAGCTGGGTGTGGTGGATGACCTCGTAGTCGCCGCCGAGCTGCGGGTACTCGTTGCCGATGGTGTTGAGGCAGTGCGGGCAGGTCGCGACGATCTTCTTGGCCGACTTGGGCTTCTTCGTCGACTCGTCCACCTCGCCCTCCTCGTTGAGGGACTCGCCGAACGCCATGTTCAGCGCGGCGACGTTCTCCATGCCGAGCTCCTGGAAGAGGGGCTCGTTGCCGAGGCGGCGGGCGGAGTCACCGGTGCACTTCTCGTCGCCGCCCATGATCGCGAACTTGACGCCCGCGATGTTGAGGAGTTCGGCGAACGCCTTGGTGGTCTTCTTGGCCCGGTCCTCCAGCGCGCCCGCGCAGCCGACCCAGTACAGGTACTCGACCTCGGTGAGGTCCTCGATGTCGCGGCCGACGACGGGCACCTCGAAGTCGAGTTCCTTCGTCCACTCCAGGCGCTGCTTCTTGGCCAGGCCCCAGGGGTTGCCCTTCTTCTCCAGGTTCTTGAGCATCGTGCCCGCCTCGGAGGGGAAGCTGGACTCGATCATGACCTGGTAGCGGCGCATGTCGACGATGTGGTCGACGTGCTCGATGTCCACCGGGCACTGCTCGACGCAGGCGCCGCAGGTGGTGCAGGACCACAGGACGTCCGGGTCGATGACGCCGTTCTCCTCGGCTGTGCCGATGAGCGGGCGCTCGGCCTCGGCGAGGGCCGCCGCGGGCACGCCCGCCAGCTGCTCCTCGGACGCCTTCTCCTCGCCCTCCATCGTCTTGCCGCCGCCGGCCAGCAGGTAGGGGGCCTTGGCGTGCGCGTGGTCGCGCAGCGACATGATCAGCAGCTTCGGGGAGAGCGGCTTGCCGGTGTTCCAGGCGGGGCACTGCGACTGGCAGCGGCCGCACTCGGTGCAGGTGGAGAAGTCGAGCAGGCCCTTCCAGGAGAACTGCTCGACCTGGGAGACGCCGAAGACGTCGTCGTCACCGGGGTCGGTGAAGTCGATCGGCTTGCCGCCGGAGGTCATCGGCTGGAGGGCGCCGAGGGCCGTGCCGCCGGTCGCGTTGCGCTTGAACCAGATGTTCGGGAAGCCCAGGAAGCGGTGCCAGGCGACGCCCATGTTGGTGTTCAGCGACACCACGATCATCCAGATGAAGGAGACGCTGATCTTGATCATGGCGACCAGGTAGACCAGGTTCTGGAGGGTGGCGACGCTCAGGCCCTTGAAGGCCAGCACCAGCGGGTACGAGGCGAAGTAGCCGGCCTCGTAGCCGTCGACGTGGTGGATGGCGCCCTCGAGGCCGCGCAGGGTGTAGATGGCCAGGCCGATGGTGAGGATGACGTACTCGACGAAGTACGCCTGGCCGGACTTGGAGCCCGTGAAGCGGGACTTGCGGCCCGGCCGCGAGGGCAGGTTCAGCAGCCGGATCGCCATCAGGACGACGATGCCCAGGATGGTCATCACACCGATGAACTCGGTGTACATCTCGAACGGCAGGAAGTCGCCGATGACGGGCAGCGTCCAGTCGGCCTGGAAGAGCTGCCCGAAGGCCTGCGCCAGGGTCGGCGGCAGCGTCAGGAAGCCGACGGCCACGAACCAGTGCGCGAAGCCCACGATGCCCCACCGGTTCATCCGGGTGTGGCCGAGGAACTCCCGGACCAGCGTCACGCTGCGCTGGTAGGGGTTGTCGGTCCGGCTTCCGGCGGGTACGGGCTGTCCCAGCTTGAAGTACCGGACGAACTGGCCGACGGCGCGTGCGAGCAGCGCCACGCCGACCACGGTCAGGACCAGCGACACGATGATCGCGGCGAGTTGCATTTCGGGGCTCCTCGGGCCTGCGAGGGATTCTCGATCGAGATTACTAAGCGGTAACTTATGCAGTCCGTCTGAGACTACCCGCATCCTCCGCCGCACTGTAGTCAGCCGCTCGGTGATCTGTGTCGCTGAGGCTTGCCTCATGATCCGGGTCGCGAGGCCGGTCGGGAGCGGTCCGGGGCCGTCGGGAGCGGTCATGATCTGATCGTGTTATTCGTACCAAATCGCTACATTTACCTCTAACTTATATCCGTGCTCTACGGGATCACCGCCGCCACCGCCGCTCTCCTCCTCGCCGCCGTCCTCGCGGCGCTGCTCAGGGTGCCCGCCCGCCGGCTCGGAGTGGTCGACCGACGGCGGCAGCGGCCGTTGCCGCTGTTCGGGGGAGTGGCGGTGACGGCGGCCACCTGTGCCGTCGCGGCGGTGGGCGACTGGACCGGGGTCGCACCGCTCGGCGCCGGGATCGGGCAGCTGCTCGGCGCGGGCGCCACGGTCGCCGCGCTCGGGCTGGCCGCCGACGTGTGGCGGCTGAAGACGCGGTTCCTCGTCGTCGGTACGGCCGTGGCGGCGGCCTGTGTCGTGCCGTACGCGGAGACGGGCGTGACCGCGGGGCTGTCGGCCGTGGTCTGGATCGTGTGCGTGACGGCCGCCTTCAAGGGGCTCGACCACGCCGACGGGCTCGTGGGCACCGTCGGGGTCGTCACCGCCTTCGGGGCGGGTGCCTGTGCCGCCGCCGAGGTCATGGACGGGCTCGCGGCGCTGCTCAGTGTGCTGGCCGCCGCGCTGACCGGCTTCCTCATGCACAACTGGCACCCCGCGCGGGTCGGCCTCGGCGCCTGCGGGTCGCTGTTCACCGCGGTGCCCGCCCGGCTCCAGCCCCAGGTGCGCGCCCGGGTCGTCGAACTCGCCGAGCGGCTTGCCGTGTGGGGGCACACGGTCGAGGAG
>NZ_JBEOWS010000531.1:0-4528 GCF_040296125.1 Streptomyces sp. NPDC002265
CACCAGATACGACAAGACCGCCACCTCCTACGAGGCAGCGGTCAGTCTCGCGTCATTCCTGCTCTGGGCAAGATCCGTTTGAAGACGGACCCTAGATCCACCTCGCCTGCGACGGCAAACGGACCCCAGCGGGGCCAGCTGTCAACCGGGGTTGGGCGTCAGCCGGAACACCGGCCAGCCGATCTCGGTACGCCAGGCTGCCGGATCCGGGTCGTCGCGCGGGCTGACGAGATATACCTCGTGCACTGGACCATCGACCGCGAGGGCGTGTTCGACCACCCAGGCGCCGAGCCGGCCGTAGGTGACGTCGATGTCGTCATGCGGCCCGGGGTGGACGACCACGGCAAGCTCGGCGGCGGGGAGGTCCACCGGTCGCACCCGGCCTCGGCTCGGCGGGTCGGCCACAGGCCGGTAGACCATCGCTGTTCCCCGACCGCGGGTGAAGAGCTCGTTGGCGTAGCAGCCACCCGGCGGCCCCAATGCCGGCAGACAGGTGACGGCGGCGTCGAGTTCGGCCATCGCCTCGTCGTACCAGGAGAACACCTCCTCGTGGCCGACGACGTCCTCGACCCCGGCGACCGTTCTGGCCGCCACCAGGCGGAGCTCGACCTGCAGGCCGCTGTCGTCGGGGCGTAGTAGGTTTCGCAGGGAGGCCACAGCGGCTCGGGTGCGGTCCAGTTCTGCCTCCAGCCGCTGCAGGTGTTCACCGACCAGGTCCGCGCGCTCTGCGGCGTCCTCGGTGGCGAGGATCTTGGCCACGTCGGTCAGCGGCACGTCCAGGTCGCGCAGCCGATGGATGACCTGCGCGGTAGGGATCTGGTCAGTGGTGTAGTAGCGGTAGCCGCTGTCGGGGTTCACCGAGGCGGGCTCCAGCAGCCCGGACTCGTGGTACCGACGCAGGGTTCGCACGCTCAGGTGCGTCAACTGCGCGAACTCGCCGATCGTCAATCCGCTGGACATTGCTCCAGTGTGCATCCGCCGGGCTCGACGTGGTTGACCCTCTCCCTGGGGGAGACCCCATCGTGTTTCACATGAGCTACCCGCGCGACCCCCACCGCGCTGCCCGTATTGATCATCCGCTGCCGGGCGGCCCACCAGGCCCGCGACCTGCGGGGTGTCCTCGCGTTCGGTCACCACAGCATCGCCATGTATGCGGTGGAAAGGACTCACCGAAGTACTGTGCAAGGAGGTCGCCCCCTCGGCAGGAAGGTCCTCGCTGTCGAACCGGGGGCCTACTGCACCCGCGCAGGGGCGGGCTGCGGCGACGAAACCGTCCAGGAGACGATCGACGACTATCGGCCGATGCTCGCATCGGTCCGCGCCGCCTTCGTCGACGGCAACGGACGTCGGACCGGAGTTTCCTGCCGCGGTGTTCGCGCCGTCATCGCCACGCCGGCGGAGGACACGCCGCGGCACCAGCCCGTGAAGGACTCGGACGGCTACGGCTACGGCTACGGCTCCGTGGCCGAGCAGCTTGAGTCCTTGTCGGCCGAGCTGCGCCGCAATGAGTGCGCCACGCGTGGTGCGGACGTCCCGCAGGGGCAGTAGCTCCCACTCTTGGACTTCTTGAACACATCGACATAAGGAACCCCATGACTGACAGCACCGTTCGTATCGACATCACCGACCTGCCTGCGGTCGTCCGGCAGTTCTTGGCCGCGCTCGACACCCGGGACACCACGGCGGTGATCGGGATCCTGACCCCGCAGGCGAGTGTGACCGATGAGGGCAACACCCACACCGGCATCCCCTCGATCACCGACTGGATCGCCAACGCTGCCTCCGAGTTCACCTACACCACCACGCCGGTGGCCGCCGAGCGCACTGGCACCCACCAGTTCACCCTCGCCCAGCATCTGGAGGGCGACTTCCCCGGCGGCAGCGCCGACCTCAACTACCGCTTCACCCTCGAGGGCACACAGATCAGCAGCCTGGTCATCGCCCCCTGACGCGCTCGCCGCCTTTCACACCCCTAGGAAGAGCACTATGAAGACATGGTTCATCACCGGCGGTACCGGTGGTTTCGGCAGGGCGTATGCCGATGTCGCACTGGAGCAGGGCGACAACGTCGTGCTGACCGCCCGCCGGCCCGGGCAGTTGAAGGAATGGGCCGACCTGCACGGCGCCGAGGCGCGTGAGCGGATCCTGCTGCTGGAGCTGGACACCACCGACCACCAGCAGGTCAGGGATACGGTCCAGGCCGCGGAAGCGCACTTCGGCGGGATCGATGTGCTGGTCAACAATGCCGGCCGCGGTTGGTACGGGTCGGTGGAGGGCTCCCCAGAGGCGGATGTACGCCGTTCCTTCGAGCTGAACTTCTTCTCCGTCGTCGACCTCGTCCGCGCGGTGCTTCCCGGCATGCGGGAGCGGCGCGGCGGATGGATCGTCAACATGTCCTCTGTCGCCGGGATCGTGAGCGTGCCCGGGTTCGGCTTCTACAGTGCCGCCAAGTTCGCGGTGGAGGGCATGACAGACGCACTGCGCACCGAGGTGGAGCCGTTCGGCATCCAGGTCCTCGCCGTGGAGCCGGGTGCCTTCCGCACCCAAGCCTATGCCGGCTTCGCCGAGGAGCCGGTGACCGAGACCGTGGAGGCCTACCGGGCGTTCGTGGAGACGGTGCGGGTGGCCATGGTCAGTCAGGACGGCCGCCAGCCCGGCGATCCTCACCGCGGCGTCCAGGCCGTGGTCGATGCCATGCGGCAGGACTCCCCGCCCCGCCGCATCGTCCTGGGCAACGGCGGCTACGACCGTGTATACGACCAACTGCGCGGCGCCCTGGACGAACTGCGCGCACAGGAGACTGCCTCCCGGGCCGCGGACTTCCCCAAGACGGCCTAGCCCGAACGCGCTCCTGCGGCGGCCTGGGGCAAGGCGGACCCTTCCCGTCGGGGGGTAGGTTGTCCACGGCCCCGCCCGGTGACCACTGCACGCCCCTCTGATTATCCGGCGCCCACATCTCGTTCTCCTGGAGGATCAGTGCCCACCGCCGACGAGCTGATCAGCCCCGTCAGTATCCGCAGTCTGGCGTTGATCCTGCAGGAGACCTCGCCCAAGGTCTCGCCGTGGCAGACCGTCGCCAAGAGCGCACGGACACTGGCATCGCTCAGCCTGAGCGAACGGGCACGTACGGTCGGCGAGGCGCTGCTGGTCGACGCCGGCCACGACTACCGCCGACTGGCCCGCGCGGTCCGCGCGGCTCTGGCCCGAGAGGACCTGATCGGCTGGATGGTCTGGCCGGTCACCGAGGCCGTTGCCACCGCGGCCACCGAATCCGGCACGGGCGAGGACCTCGACGACGGCCTGACCCTCCTGGTGGCCCTCACACCCCGGCTCACCAGCGAGTTCGCGCTGCGCACCTTCCTGAACGCGGACCTGGAGCGCACGCTCGCCGCCGCCCGGGCCTGGACCGCCTCACCCGAGGAGGCCGTGCGCCGCCTGGCCAGCGAAGGCACCCGGCCCAAACTGCCCTGGGCGCGCCAGGTCCCCGCGCTCAACCAGAATCCCGCCCTGGGCGTCCCGATCCTGGACGCCCTTTACCCGGACAGCTCTGCGTTCGTACGCCGCTCGGTTGCCAACCACCTCAACGACGTCTCCCGCCTAGACGCGGACCTTGCCAGCAGCACCGCCGCACGCTGGGCCAGATCGCCAGAAAGCACCACACCAGCCCTGATCCGCCACGCAATGCGCACCCTGATCAAGAAAGGCGACCCGAACGCCCTGCACCTCGTCGGCTTCCACGGCAGCCGCGACGACCTCAGGGTTGTCGGACCGTTGCCGGAAGAGACCGACATCCCGTTCGGCGGCGCCCTCACCTTCACCGCCCAAATCACGAACATCTCCCAGCGGCCGGTCACCCTCTCCATCGACTACGTCATCCATCACATGAAGGCGAATGGCAAGACCACCCCGAAAGTCTTCAAACTTGCCGCACGCGCCCTGAACCCTGGCCAGTCGACCGAACTCACACGCGAGCACTCGTTCCGGCTGATCACTACCCGCGTCTACTACCCAGGCGCCCACCAGCTGCAACTCCAGATCAACGGCCACCAGTTCGACCCTGTCGACTTCCGGCTGCTACAGCCCTGACAGCAAGCGCGCGGGCCAACCCGCTGATGGTGGGGACCCTCGTTGCATCACGGCGAGCGCGCAGGCTTCCGGCTTCTCCGCAAACGCGTTCTGCCCGCGTGAAAGGGCCGGGACCCAGCGGGGTCTACTCAGGACTCCGATCGCGAGTCACGCATACGGCTGCCGCCTGACCGCCTCTTACTCCCACTGGTTCGGCCCTGGAGCCTCGGGTGCCCCGGCGGCACCTGTTGAAGCGACTGAGCAAGCATTTCACGTCCTGATCAACAAGCCCAGAGCCACAATCTGTCGTAACGCACAGTTCAAGATTCACAGAACAAGCGAGCCAGAACCACCAGCTAGTGCTGGATTGAACCGCACCGGGTTGTCCGGAGACTCTAGGTTGTGGCTGTGACCAGGCGTTTCGTGGCCGTCAGGTAGTAGTTGACTTCGTATTCGGCGGGCG
>NZ_JBEOWS010000532.1:0-4526 GCF_040296125.1 Streptomyces sp. NPDC002265
GGGCGTCCCCCTTGCCCCGCTGGTCGTCGTAGCTCTGCGAACAGCCGCCGAGCAGCGCGACGAGCAGCAGCGCGCCGCAGCCGGCGGCGGCGCGCCCGGGGCGCCGGCTCAGGAGGCGCACGTCTTGTCCGGCACTATCTGCACGTTCGACGGACCGCCGCCGTTGGTCGTGACATAGGCGCGGAAGCCGTGCCCGACGCACTTGGTGGCGAGGTTCCCGAAGCCGTCCGGCATGTTGAAGACCTCGGCCGGGGTGTCGTCGCCCGCCTTGCCCTTCACCGGGGCGTCCCCCTTGCCCCGCCGGTCGTCGTAGCTCTGCGAGCAGCCCGCGAGCACGACCCCCGCGACCAGAACCAGACCGGCGGCCCCGGCCGCGGCACGTATGCGCTGACGCCTCATCGTGATTCCCCCCGTATCGATGCGTCGGACCTGCGGGTCGGACCGGCGGTCCGACCCGCAGCAAAAGACAGGTCCGACACCGTCTCCGGTTCCCCGCGGCCCCGGGTTCCCCGCGCCCCCGGTTCCGGGTGGCTCAGCCCTTGACGCAGACGACCTGCTTCAGCTTCGCCACGACCTCGACGAGGTCGCGCTGCTGGTCGATGACCTGCTCGATCGGCTTGTAGGCACCGGGGATCTCGTCCACGACACCGGAGTCCTTGCGGCACTCCACGCCCCGCGTCTGCTCCTCCAGGTCCTTGGTCGAGAAGCGCCGCTTGGCCGCGTTGCGGCTCATCCGCCGACCCGCGCCGTGCGAGGCCGAGTTGAACGCCTTCTCGTTGCCGAGGCCCTTGACGATGTACGAACCCGTGCCCATGGAGCCCGGGATGATCCCGTACTCGCCGGAGCCGGCCCGGATCGCGCCCTTGCGGGTCACGAGCAGGTCCATGCCCTCGTAGCGCTCCTCGGCCACGTAGTTGTGGTGTGCGCTGATCTCCGGCTCGAAGGTCGGCTTCGCCTTCCTGAACTCCTTGCGGACGACGTCCTTCAGGAGCGCCATCATGAGCGTGCGGTTGTACTTCGCGTACTCCTGCGCCCAGAACAGGTCGTTGCGGTAGGCCGCCATCTGCGGGGTGTCGGAGACGAAGACGGCGAGGTCGCGGTCGATCAGCCCCTGGTTGTGCGGGAGCTTCTGGGCCACCCCGATGTGGAACTCGGCCAGTTCCTTGCCGATGTTGCGGGAACCGGAGTGCAGCATGAGCCACACCGAACCGGATGTGTCCACGCAAACTTCTACGAAGTGGTTTCCGCTGCCGAGCGTTCCCATCTGCTTCGTGGCGCGTTCCTGCCGGAACTTGACCGCATCCGCGATCCCGTCGAACCGGCCCCAGAAGTCGTCCCACCCCGCGGTCGCCAGGCCGTGGAAGCCGCCCGGGTCGACGGGGTCGTCATGCATGCCGCGTCCCACCGGGATCGCCTGCTCGATCTTCGAGCGCAGCCGGGACAGGTCGCCGGGCAGGTCGTTCTCCGTCAGCGAGGTACGGACCGCCGACATCCCGCAGCCGATGTCGACACCCACCGCAGCGGGGCAGACCGCGCCCTGCATGGCGATGACCGAGCCGACCGTCGCACCCTTGCCGAAGTGCACGTCCGGCATCACGGCCAGGCCCTTGATCCAGGGCAGGGTCGCGACGTTCTGGAGCTGGCGCATGGCCACGTCCTCGACCGCCGCGGGGTCGGCCCACATACGGATCGGAACCTTCGCGCCCGACATCTCCACGTACGACATATCGTCCTCATTCCCCCGGAATCAAAAGAAAAGCCTGAAATCGCAAAACCGGCGCCAAGGTCGACGTATGGGACAACGGACCGGCGTCCACGGCAGTGCGTGCGATACACATTGTCTCCAGGGACCGCCCCCGTGCGGCAAGCGAATAACCAGTGGGGACACTGGCAGGCCCGGGACCGTCCCCGGGACCGACACCCACCGAGAAACCGTCGAAGGGAGCCTCACCGTGCAGCGGAAGGCGTACGTACCCGGCGTCGCCGCGCTCCTCGCGGCAGTGCTGGCCGGCTGCACCGGTAGCTCCGGCGAGGGCGACAGCACCGACAACTCCAACCCGGGGGAGGCCGGCGCGGTGACCGCCGCGGCCCAGCCCGGCAAGTACCGCACGCTCCCTGAGCCGTGCGGCGCGGTCGGCCAGAGCACCCTCGACTCCCTGCTCCCCGGCATCGCGCAGATCACGGACGAGGCGCAGCGGGACACCGCCTACCAGGGCCAGGCGACCCTGACGTACGACAACGACCGCAAGGTCGGCTGCCGTTGGAAGATCGATTCTCCGGACGCGACCGACCACCTCTCCGTCGACTTCGAGCGGGTGGTGTCGTACGACAACACGGTGAGCGACGACAGCCAGGCCGAGCAGCTCTTCGCCACGAAGGTGACGGCGGCCGACCTTCCGGAGCCGGCCGCCTCCAGTTCCGGGAGCGCCCAGACCGGGGCCGCGGGCGGGTCCGCCGACCCGAGCGCGGGCGCGACCTCGGCGCCGTCGTCGTCGCCTTCCTCGTCCTCCTCCTCGTCCTCGGCGTCCCCCTCGGGCTCCGCCTCGCCGTCCGCCTCGTCCTCCGCCGCTCCGGCCGACCTCCAGCCCCGGGTTCTCGACGGTCTCGGCGACGAGGCGTACCTCGACGACGCGCTCAGCAGCTCCGGTTCGACGGCCAAACAGCGCACGGTGACTGTGGCGTTCCGCACGTCGAACGTCATCGTGACGGTCGTGTACGAGGAGCAGCCGGCGATGGTCGGGGTCGTCCCGGACAGCGCAGAAATGCAGGACAGAGCACGGAAACTGGCCGCGCAGCTGGCCGACTCGCTGCCCGGCTGAGGGCACTTCGGGACCCGGCCGGTGCTGTCCGCAAACCGGACGAAGCACGACCCGGCCGCTTCCTCACCGCGTACCGTGGCCCCTCGGACCCGATCCGACCGCAGGAACCACGAGCGTCATGAGTGAAGGAAGCATGCAGCGACGAGCCCAGCGAGACGGCCAGTACGAGCAGCGAGTCCGGCGAGTGAAGCGCCTTCGCCTTGCCCTTGTGGGTGCGGCGGCGGTCCCCGTGATCCTGGTCGCGGCGGGCTGCTCCTCGGACTCCGGCTCCGACTCCGGATCCGCTTCCGGCTCCGGCGACAGCACGCAGCAGGGTTCCGGGGGCGGTGCGGACCCCTCGGCGAGCGCGTCCCGGACGGTCCAGGCCGCGGCGTTCGGGAAGCTGCCGAAGGCGTGCGGGGTGCTTTCGGCGAAGACGCTGACCGAACTGGTGCCCAAGGGTGCGAAGTCGGCCAAGGAGGGCGCTTCGGACGACGCGGCCTCGCGTGCCAGCTGCTCCTGGAGCAGCCTGGAGAACAAGGGCGTGAAGGGTTCGCAGTTCCGCTGGCTGAACGTCTCCCTGCTGCGGTTCGACTCCGACGCCGCGCGCGGCAGCGGCGAGAAGCAGGCGCAGGTGTTCTACGCCAAGCAGGTGCAGGACGCCCGTGCGGTGCCGGAGGCGAAGAACGCGGCGGCGCAGCCGCTGGCCGACACGGGTGACGAGGCGACGACCGTGCGCTACGACCTGAAGAAGAAGGAAGGCGCCTTCAAGCAGCAGACGGTCGTGACCCGGGTGGCGAACGTGGTCGTGACGCTGGACTACAACGGCGCGGGCCTGGCCGGCGAGAAGACCCCGAACGCCGACGACCTGGTGAAGGCCGCGCAGAAGGCGGCGAAGGAGGCGACGGCGGCCGTGGCGTCGGCGAACGGCGTCGACACCGGCTCCGGCTCCGTCGGCAAGACGGGCGGCGGCGCGGGCACGACGAGTCCCTCGCCGTCGAAGACGGCGTCGAAGTCGCCGTCGTCGTCGCCGTCCAAGGCCGCGAGCGCGTCCCCGTCCACGTCAGCGTCGAAGAAGAGCTGACTGTCACACCCCCGGTCAAATCCGGGCTCGTTCAGGCATTTTGCGGAAGCCCGGCTCATTCGGAGCCGGGCTCCTGACCCACCGGCAACGCGTCCGCCGTACACATGTGCCACTCTGTTGCGCGCAACAACACGCAAGGGGAAGGACGTACGGGTGGCCGCGCCAATCCAGCTGACTCGGATGCACCGCGTTCTCATAGGCGTGGTCGTGACGGGCGCCTTGATCATCGCCGGTATCGGCTTCGCCGGTTCGTACGCCGCGGTGCGCGAGCTGGCGATCAAGAAGGGCTTCGGGAACTTCTCCTATGTCTTCCCGATCGGCATCGACGCGGGCATCTGTGTCCTGCTCGCCCTCGACCTGCTGCTGACCTGGATCCGCATCCCGTTCCCGCTGCTGCGCCAGACCGCGTGGCTGCTGACCGCGGCGACCATCGCCTTCAACGGCGCCGCCGCCTGGCCGGACCCGCTGGGCACCGGCATGCACGCGGTGATCCCGATCCTGTTCGTCGTCGCGGTCGAGGCCGCCCGGCACGCCATCGGCCGGATCGCGGACATCACCGCCGACAAGCACATGGAAGGCGTCCGCCTCACCCGCTGGCTGCTCTCCCCCCTGCCCACCTTCCTGCTCTGGCGCCGGATGAAGCT
>NZ_JBEOWS010000533.1:0-4496 GCF_040296125.1 Streptomyces sp. NPDC002265
CCCTGGGCCCCCCACAACTCCCGCCCCCCCGCGCCCCCCCCCCCCCCCGGGCGCCCGCCCGGGCCTCCCCCCCGACCGGCCCGCCCACCCCCCCCGGGGGGGGGGCGCCCCTCTTGTGTGCCGGGCCGGACCCGCCGTGGCTGGGCCGGCCGGCGGACCGTGCCCTACCGCGTCCGCCGGCGCGGCATGAACGTGAACACCGCGCCGCCCAGCAGGATCGCCGTCCCCGCGACCAGGCCGAGGGCCTTCAGGGCGCCGTGGTCGCCCGCGCCCGTCTCCGCGAGGCCGCCGCCGGTGGAGGTGCTGCCGGAGGAGGTGCCGGAGGAGGTGGACCCGGAGGCGCCGCTCGCCTGTTCGGTGGTGTCCAGGGTCAGGGAGACCTGGGACGACGTCGGCGTGCAGGTGGTGGTCGTACCGAGGGCCTCGATCGTCAGCACGCCCGGGGCCAGCGTCGACTCACCGCTCGCGCCCGGCTTGTAGGTGCCGGTCAGGTCGGGGATCTCGATCGGGTCGCCCGATTTGATCACGTCCGCGTTCAGCGGGCCCTCCACGTGCACCGTGCCGTGGTCGGCGCCGCCGAGCACGACCTCCATCGACGGCTTGACCGAGCCCTTCGGGATGTCCGCGGGGCTGTCCATCACCGACTGCCCGAACTTCACCGTGAGCGCGAAGTTCCCGCCGTCCTTGCGCGCGTCGATCTGCACGGCCGAGGTGGCGTTCTTGTCGCCGATGGGCGTCTTGCACGCGTACGGGACCTGCACCTGCTTGCCGGTGAAGTCGGTCTGCCCGGTGCCGTCGCTCGCGGACGCGGACGCGGAGACCGAGGCGGAGGCGGATCCGGTCGGGGACGCCGTGTCCGTCGGGGACCCCGAGGGCGTCACGGACGCACTCGCGGAGGAGCTCGACGTGCCCCCGCCGCCCGCCGACACCTCGATGGTCGCCGCCTGCGGCACCGTCGACGTGGGGGTGCACCTGGTGTCCGTCGACATGGCGTTGACGGTGTAGGCGCCCGGGGTCAGCGTCACCGTCCCGGGCGTCGTGAGCTTCAGGGTGCCCTTCATGTCGGACAGCACCATCGCGGCGCCCTTGGGGATCGCCGGGTTCTCGCGCGGCCCCTGCATCGCGATGTCGGCGCTCTGCGCGCCGGCCGCCTTGAGGGTGCCGGACGGCTGCACCGAGTTCGCGGGCAGGTCGATGATGTCGGGGTTCTTCGAGGCGGCCTGGACGAACTTCCACACCACCTCGACCGTGTCGCCCACCTTCGCGGTGGCCGGCGCGGTGATCTCGACCTTGGTGGTGCCGTCCACGGGGTCGAGGCCGGCGGGCGGCACGCAGTGTGTCGCGAACGACACCTCGGCGGCCTGGGCGGGCAGCGCGGCCACGCCCAGCAGGAGTCCCGCGCCACCCAGCACCAGCGCGGCCCCCGCCGCCCCGGCTCTGCGCACGCCGCCGGGTCGGCCGACCGGTGTGACTCTCCTTCGCATGCTCACGTGGGTCCCTTCGTGACGGGAGTCGTAGGACTCGCCGGGTTGTCGTCGTGCGGTGCGGAGAGCCGACCGGCCGCCGTGCCCGGAGCGGAGTCCGGGGTGAACCACGGCAGGGTCGAAGTCGGGCCGGGCCCGGCGGCGGCCGCGCCGGTCGCGTACGACGCCTCCGGCGCGTCCGGCGCGTCCGGCGCGTGGGGTGCGTCCGGTGCGTGGGGTGCGTCCGTGCGGTCGCCGCGGCGCAGCCACGGGGGACGGGCCGGCGAAGTCCGGCCGGCGGGCCGCCCGCGGTGGGCCCGTCGCAGCCCGCGCGAGCGCCGTGACCGGTGCGGCCGGTGCGGCCGGACGCGGTCCACCGCCGCCATCCCGATACGGAACACCGCCACCGGTACGACCACGCAGAGCAGGATCCAGAACAGGGTCACGCCCCAGGGACGGCCGACGCCCCAAGGCTGTTCGCCGAGGACCCGGCCGCCGTACGCGAGGGAGACGGTGTAGTCGCCGTGCGCCCCGGCGGAGAGTTCGACCGGCAGCCTGATCCGGGCCTTCCCGCCGGGTGCGAGGGTGCCCCGCCACTGCTGCTCGTCCCACTGCGGGGCGAACACGCCGTGGGAGATCCCGACCCGGAAGACGGGGTCCGTCACGGGGTCGGAGCCGACGTTGCCGACGGTGAGGACCAGCGTGCGGGAGGGCGGGGCGCCGAACCAGGTCAGCACGCCGCTCGATCCGTCGAGCCGGATGTCGGTGAGGACGGACAGCCGTCCGCCGTCGGTCCGCGCGGGCAGCGGCCGCACCGGATGCCCGGCCACCCGCAGGACCGCGTCGGCCTGCGCCTTGGCGCCGGTCACGGTGGCGACGTGCACCACGCAGGGACACGGCACCGGTGGTTCGGTCACCGGCAGAACGCGGCTGAACCGGCCGTCGGCGTCGGTGGTGACGGCCCGCCCGTCGGCGTTCGCGCAGGAGTTGGTGCCGCCGAGCACGCCCCGCGAGGGCGCCGACTGCCCGCACACCAGCAGCATCAGCAGGGCGTGCGACCGCCAGCCGCTGCCGCTGACGGTGATCGAACCGCCGGTTCCGGCCTGTGTCTGCGACAGTCGGACGCTGGGCCCGACGGCCGTCGCCGGTGCCGTGGGGGTCAGCACGAGCAGCGCCGCGAACGCCGCCGCCAGCACCCCGATCCGCCGTCTGCCGCTCACCGCAGCCCTCCCGTCGACTCGGCCCGCGCACCCGGCCGCCGCGCCGCGCCCGCCGCGCGGGCCCCGCGCCGCCGTACGGCGAGAAGTCCGGCGGCGGCCGCCCCCGCGGCGCCCGCCGTCCCGCCGACCGCGCCCCAGGGCACGAACCGCGCCGACCCGCTCGCCGTGTCCCGGGCGCCGCCCGCCGCCGTCGCGGTCAGCGTCACGTCCACCGCGTCGAGGACGGGCCGGCCGGGCCAGGGCTCGCTGAGCCTCAGCCGGTGTCCGGGAGGCAGTTCGACGGGCAGGGCGCGCGGTGCGCGGTCCAGGAGCCGGCGGCCGAACAGGCCGTTCGCGCGCACCGCCAGCCGCGGGGCGAGCACCGTGGTGCCACGGTTGACCAGTTCGTACGTGATGCGGTCGGCGTGCACGGCGACGTGTTCGACGGTCAGCGCGGACAGCTCGGGCCCGCCGACCCGCAGTCGCAGCGGCACGGTCGCCGTACGGCCGTCGCCGCCGCGCGCCACGATCGTGCCGGAGCGGTCGCCGGGGGCCGCGTCCGCCGGGACGGTCACCGTGAAGGGGACGTCGGCCCGGGTACGGGCGGGGATCCGCACCTCGGCACCGGCGAACGTCACCGGGACGCCGGTACCGCGCAGCCGTACGGTGACCGGCCGCCGCCCGCGGTTGGTCAGGGACACCGTGTCCTGCTGGACGGCGCCGGGCACGCCCTCCACGTAGAAGGCCGGGCGGCCGTCTCCGGCGGGCGTGGCCGACCAGCCGCCGCCGGCGGGCGCGGCACCCAGCAGCAACAGGACGGACAGGGGCAGGACGCGGACGGCGTACGACATCGGCGGCTCCATCGGGCAGGGGCGTCGCGACGGACGGTCAGTGGCGTTCCCGTGCCGTCTGGTTCCGGCGGGTCAGCCACAGCACGCCCGCCGCGCCGGCCAGGAACACGGTGCCGCCGAGCGTGCCGAGGGCGACGGCCGAGTCCGCGGGCCCGGTCTGCGGAAGTGCCGTACCGGAACCGCTGTCGCTCTGCGTGCCCCCGCTCGCGCTCCCGGTCGAGCCGCCGCTCGTGCCGCCGCCCGCCGACGTCACGTCGAGGGTGAGCGAGGGCCCGGGGCTGTTGGCGGGCGTGCACGTGGTGGTCGTACCGAGCGCCTTGATGGTGAGCACGCCCGCCGTGAAGGTGACCTTGCCGGTCGCCTTCGGGGTGTACGTGCCGCTCAAGTCATTGATCTTTATGGGCGTGTTGGCCGGGATGGCGGCCTGGTTGGCGGCGCCCGTGACGGTGAGGGTGCCGCTGTCGGCGCCGCCCAGCCTGACGGTGGCGCTCGGATTCATCGCGCCCTTGCCCAGTTCGACCGGGCTGGACGAGACGCCCTTCTGCCAGGACATGGTGATCCGGTAGCCGCTGCCGCTCTTGACGCCTTTGATGTCGATGGGCGAGACGGCGCTCTTGTCGCCGATCGGCGTCTTGCACTGGTAGTTGACGTTCACGACCTCGGCCCGGGCCACCGGGGCGGTGAGCAGGACCGCCGAGCCGGCCAGGGCCGCGACGGACGCGAACGCGGCGGTTCGTTTCTGGTACGACACGGTCCCCTCGTTTCTGACGGAACATCAGATCGGCCGTCAAGGTACGCCCGGGGCCGCAAGGAGGGAAGACAAGCCACACGCCGGAGTTGCGCCGGTGTGATGGACGTGGCGAGGAGGCCGCGTGAGCAACCTGAGCGGCCGGAGCGGGAGTTCGACCGAGGGGCCTGCGCCGGGCGCTGACGGCGGCCGACATGGAGAGCGCGCGCACCGAGGGCCGTATCGCCTCCCTCAT
>NZ_JBEOWS010000534.1:0-4489 GCF_040296125.1 Streptomyces sp. NPDC002265
GTTCGGGTGACAGGTCAACCTGTCACCCGAACCTGCATCAGACCCGTTCGTAACGGGGTTGTCATGAGACGCAGTTTGCGGGGTCCGGGTGGGGGCGGGTGGGTACGGTCGCTATGCCGGTATCCGATTGGTGAGGGGGCGTGTGGTGACGGGTGTGGAGATTGCGGTCGGGTACGTGTGTGCGTGGCTGGTGGGCAAGGCCCGGCGGGTGGCGGGGCGGGCGGATGCGGAGGTCGACCGGGGACTGGATGCGGGGATGGACCGGCTGCACGACCTGGTCAGCCGCAAACTCGATCAGGACCCGGCACTGCAGCAGGCCCGGGAGGAAGCCGACTCTGGGCAGGAGCAGCTCACGGAGCGCACCCGGCGCCGGCTGACGGACTCGCTGGAGGACGCCGTCGAGCGGGACGAGCAGTTCGCGGCCGCGCTGCAGCAGCTCGTCGAACAGCTCCAGGCCAAGGACCCGACGGGGGAGGCCGTGGCGGGGGATCACATCGACTTCCGGTACGGCACGTTCCACGGGCCGGTCGTGGGCAAGGGCACCCAGCACAACCATGGTGGCCCGTCGAGGTGAGCACTGCCGAAGAGCGTGCTGCCCACGGCGACCGCGACCACATAGATTTCACGGGCAGCGAGCATCACAGTCCGGTGCTGGGCAAGGGCACGCAGAACAACTACTACGGGATGTCCCGGGTTCCGGCCGCGTTGCCACATCAGGTCGGCGTAATCCCCGCCCGGGCCAACTGCTTCCAGGACCGGGCCGAAGTGGCCCGGTTGCAGCAGGCGCTCGCTGGTGGCGGAACCGCGGTGGTCGGCCAGGTCCTGGCCGGGATGGGCGGGGTGGGCAAGACTCAGCTGGCCGCCCCCGAAGCCGCCTGCTCTGGGTCCCGGCCTCCTTCCGAACCCGGGGCGAACTGTCACGCGGATCGGTCAAGCCATGGTGGGGACACCTTTCGGCCATGACCCACCCAGGGACGGCACATGAACACCAAAGGAAATGCAAAGGAACGTTCCGGCTTTAACCTCCCTCTTGTTGACGTGCCCTCGACATTCGTACGGTCTGCGCGGCTATGGCGCGTACCCCGCGCCGAGGTCGCACCGCGCACCCCCCACAACCCTTCCCGGTTCACCCACCATGTGGAGGACGTACGTTGCGCAGAAACCTTTCCCTCGCCGCCGTGGCCGCGCTCGCCGCGGCCGCCCTCGCCCTGGCCGCCCCCATCGGCCAAGCGGCCCAGGCCACCGCCTCCCCATCCCATGGCGTCACCGTCGCCCACGCCTGCGCCGCCCCGACGCAGAAGGGCGAGATGGCCTGTAACGCCCTGCAGGTCACCGCGGGCACCCCGAAGTCGGCGCACGCCGAGAGCGATCTGACCGCGGCCGCCGCTCCCTCCGGCTACGGCCCCGCCTCGTTGCAGGCGGCGTACAACTTGCCCTCTGCCGCCGGCGGTTCGGGCCAGACGGTGGCGATCGTCGATGCCTACGACGACCCGAACGCCGAGTCCGACCTCGCCGTCTACCGTTCTCAGTACGGCCTGTCCGCCTGCACCACCGCCAACGGCTGCTTCGCGAAGGTCGACCAGAACGGTGGCACCAGCTACCCGCGCGGCGACTCCGGCTGGGCCGAGGAGATCTCCCTCGACCTCGACATGGTCAGCGCGGCCTGCCCCAACTGCAAGATCCTGCTGGTCGAGGCCAAGACGGCGACCATGACCAACCTGGGCACGGCCGTGAACACCGCGGTTCGCCTGGGCGCGAAGTTCGTCTCCAACAGCTACGGCGGCTCCGAGTCCTCCAGCGACGCGACCTATGACGCCAGCTACTTCAACCATCCGGGCGTCGCCATCACCGTCTCCTCCGGCGACAACGGCTACGGCGTGGAGTACCCGGCGGCCTCCAGGTACGTGACGGCGGTGGGCGGTACGTCTCTGAAGACCGCGTCGAACTCCCGCGGCTGGACCGACACGGTCTGGAGCGGAGCGGGCTCCGGCTGCTCCAGGTACGACGCCAAGCCCAGCTGGCAGAAGGACACCGGCTGCGCCAGTCGCACGGTGGCGGACGTGTCGGCGGTCGCCGACCCGAACACCGGTGTCGCGGTCTACGACAGTTACCGCTCGGCCACCGGCTGGATGGTCTTCGGCGGCACCAGCGCCTCCTCTCCGCTGATCGCGTCGACCTACGCACTGGGCGGCGCCCCGTCCTCCGGCTCCTACCCGGGGGCCTTCCCCTACGCTCACGCCTCGGCGCTGTACGACGTCATCAGCGGCTCCAACGGCAGCTGTGGCGGCTCCTACCTCTGCACCGGCACCGCCGGGTACGACGGTCCCTCCGGGCTCGGCGTCCCCAATGGCACCACCGCGTTCACCGGATGAACCGTCCGATGAAGTAAGGCAGTTGGATTTACCGCGCGAAGGACCACGTCCTTGTTACGGCCCTCCTGGTCCTCCGTCATGAGGTCGGAGTCGGCGACGATGCCGGCTCCGGCCTCGCGCGCGAACTCCCTCGTCGGCGAGCCGGTCGGCGGCGCGCGGGTTGTCCCCGGTGACCGACGCCAACACGGCACTGACGAGTGTGGGCGGCGGATCTTCTACTGCTTGTGCTTACCGCTGTTCTTTTCGCCGCTCTTTCCCGCCGCGTCGCCCGCACCACTGCGGTTGTTGCCGGAGGCGCCGGAGTTCCCAGCCGCGCCCTTGCCGGGATCCGCAGCGCCCACGCCAGGTCTGCCGGTGCCACCCGGCTTGCTCGGCGCGACTGTCGTGTGGGTCAGCTGATCGGCGCAGTACGCGGCGACGTTGTCCGTCCCGCCCGCGGCCGCGACAAGCCGCTGCCAGGCCGTCGCCTCGAGCGCCTTGCCGCGGTCCTTGACCTGCTCGTAGGCGCGGCAGTGGGCCTTGGTGTCCTTTGCGGTGGCCGGGCGCTTCGTCGGTCCGAGGCCTCCGGAAGGCGCCGCCGAGGCGCCCAGTCGGTGCGAGGCGACCGCCGAAGGGGGCGCGGTCCCCCGGCCGGCATCGTCTGTGTGCGAGCCGACCGAACCGATGGCCGCAACCGCCACGCCGCCCAGGGCGATGCTGGCGAACACCGCGCCGAACGTCGCTTTCACGCGTCGCCCGGCACGCCGCTCCGCGGGCGGCCGCCAGTCGTCCCGGCGTCGGGTGCGCGCCTGGTGCCCGTCCGCCTCGCGGGCGGCCCGGAAGGCGGCCAGGGCCTGCCGCTCGGCCTCGGGGTCCAGAGTGGCTTCGCGCAGGACGTCGGCCAGCGCTGTCTCCAGAGCGCCGCCGTCACGCACATTCCACGGGCCGGACTCGGTGCCGTCAGCGTGCACACGTCTACGGCCCGAAACCCCGTCGTCGTTCGGCCGCTCACCCATGTCCGCTTCCGATTCCGTCCGACACCCTCGATTCATTCCGTGTTCGTGCCGTGTCTGCCTAATGTCGTCGTCGTTCATTCCGACTGCCCCAGCGTCCGGGAAGCCTCATCCGTCACATCCCCGTCCGCCGCACCGTCGATGCCCAGCCGGAGAGCGAGGCGTTTCAGGCCCCGGTGCGCGGCGGTGCGCACCGCGCCGGGGCGCTTGCCGAGGACGCGCGCGGCGGCCGGCCCGTCCAGGCCGACGACGACCCGCAGCAGCACGGCCTCGGCCTGGTCCTGCGGCAGCTCGCGGACGAGTTCCAGGGCCCGCGCGGTGGACAGGCTCTCCAGAGCCTGGTCGTGCGTGGTGTACGGGCCGGCCAGGTCCAACACCTCCTGCTCGAACACCCCCGAGCGGGGCCGCACGCGCAGACGGCGCAGATGGTCCAGTGCCCGGTGCCGGGCGATGGTGGCCGTCCAGCCGCGGAAGCCGGCCCCGTCCCCCTTGAACCGTCCGAGGTCTCTGGCGATCTCCAGCCAGGCGTCGGACGCCACGTCCTCCGCGTCGTCGCCGACCAGTCCACGCAGATAGCCGAGCAGGTTCGGCTGCACGATCCGGTAGGCGATCGCGAAAGCCGTCTCGTCCCCGTCCTGGGCCCGCGCGACCGCCGCGCCCAATTCCCCGTCGTGCGGCTGTACGCGCCGGGGTTGCCGTGCCTGGCCCAAGACTGTCCTCGTTCGCACCGGATCCATTTCGAGTCGGTGCCGCCCATGCGCTCCAATGCATCGGCGGCCACATGGGGACCAGCGTCAGCCATCACGGAAGTGTCACAAGGCGTCAGGCGTCCTTTACATGCCTGCCGGCACCGCCAACGCGCAGCCGCCACACCCGCCTGGTCCCGGAGGGCCCGAAAGTTCATCGCCCGTTTGATTCGGTGCCGGACCTACGGAACTTGCCGGCCGGGTGACAGTTCGTGCCGGCCGTGCGCTGTGTGGATGCCGAGTCCGTGCTGAACGGATCACGGCGGCTGCCCGTCGGTGTCGACACCACTCGTTTCCCGGACCGCTTCCCGTGCTGCTCTCGACTCCCCCCGGGGCGGCATGGGGAGGGACGGAGGCGGCGGGCCCCCGCCCACTGCAC
>NZ_JBEOWS010000535.1:0-4477 GCF_040296125.1 Streptomyces sp. NPDC002265
GGGACGATCCGGTGATCCGGGGCTCGGTACGGAACGCCCGGGCCGTCCCGTTGGTCCGGGCCCGGGCACGGAGCAGCGCTCAGGCCGTCCCGATGATCCGGGGCCCGGTACGGAACGCTCGGACCGTCCCGATGGTCCGGGGCCCGGTACGGAGTGCTCAGGCCGTTCCGGTGATCCGGGGAAGCGAGGCCACGGACGCGGTCGTGGCCGTGGTGGTGGTCGCGGCCGGCTGCTCGCCGGCCGGCCGCGCGTGCGCCGCCGAGGGCCTGACGGTCCGCAGCCGGTTGCCGACCGCCTCGTCCAGGGTCACCGGCCGCTTCAGCTGCGCGGCGAGCCGCCCCGCCTCCTGGCCCAGCCGGGCAACGTCCTCCCACGGCAGCCGCACCACCAGTGAGATCTCCGCCTCGCCGTCCGGCAGTGCGTGGATCGCGGGCAGAGCCTGAGCGGTCACTCCGTCGTTCATCGCCTGATCCTCACGTCGTCCCCGCGTCACGCCTTCCCCGCACCGCGGGCGGTTGACGACTCATACGCATGTACGGACGCCGCTGTTCACCGGTCCGCCGTCCACCGGTTCGTCCGGCCTTTCGCGGGCAGTAGTCCCTTGTGGTCATCCCCGTGCACGACGTCAACCCGGTGCGCCGCACCCCCTGGGTGACGTACGGACTGATCGTCGCGAACGTCCTGGTGTTCCTGTTCACGCCGGGCCTCGCCGGCTCCGCGGGGGCCGGCGACCATCTGTCCCGGCTCTGCCAGCTGCACGCGTTCCTGGACCACTACGCGGCGGTGCCACGGGAGTTGATCCACCATCAGCTGCCGGGGACCGTCCCCACCGGCGCCGTCGGGGTCGGCGCGCAGGGGCCGGGCTGCCTGGTCGGCCCGCCGGGCTACGCCAAGTCCCCGCCGCTGTCCGTGTTCACCGCGATGTTCCTGCACGGCAGCTGGCTGCATCTGCTGGGCAACATGCTGTTCCTGCTGATCTTCGGGAACAACATCGAGGACCGCATGGGCCACATCCGCTTCACGCTGTTCTACGTCGCCTGCGGCTATGCGGCCTCGTACGGCTTCGCGCTGCTCAACGACGCGTCCGTCGACCCGCTGATCGGCGCGTCGGGAGCGATCGCCGGCGTACTGGGCGCCTATCTGGTGCTGTATCCGAGGGCACGGGTGTGGGTGCTCGTCCCGTTCCTGGTCTTCCTGCCGCTGCGGCTGCCGGCCTGGCTGGTGCTCGGCTTCTGGTTCGTGCTCCAGGCGGTGTACTCGTCCGGCGAGGGTGTCTCCGAGGTGGGCACGGTGGCGTACGCCGCGCACATCGTCGGATTCCTCACCGGGATGCTGCTCGCCTGGCCGCTGCGGCCCGGCACACCACCGCCTCCGGAGCCGCGCGGCCTGCTGTTCGGCAGGCGGGCGCGGCCCCGGCACTCCTGGTGAGGTGCCTCAGCGGGCGGTACGGGTGTGGACGTACTCCACGAGGCGGGTGAGCGCGTCCGGGTCGGTGGACGGCATGACTCCGTGGCCGAGGTTGAAGATGTGGCCCTCCAGGTCCGCGGCCGCGTCGAGGACCTCGCGCGTCTTGGCCTCTACGGCGTCACGGCCGGCGAACAGGACGGTCGGGTCGAGGTTGCCCTGGAGCGCCTTGCCCGGTCCGACCCGGCGGACGGCCTCGTCCAGCGGCACCCGCCAGTCGACGCCGACGACGTCCGCGCCCGCCTCGCCCATCAGGCCGAGCAGCTCGCCGGTGCCGACGCCGAAGTGGATGCGGGGGACGCCGTACCCCTCGACCGCGCGGAACACCTTCGCGGAGGCGGCCATCACCGAGCGCCGGTAGTCCGCAGGGGCCAGCGCGCCGGCCCAGGAGTCGAAGAGCTGGACCGCGCTCGCGCCCGCCTCGATCTGCACCTTCAGGAAGGCGGAGGTGATGTCGGCGAGACGGTCGAGCAGGTCGGCCCAGAGCTCGGGGTCGCCGTACATCATCGCCTTGGCGTTCTCGTACGTGCGCGACGGGCCGCCCTCGACGAGGTAGCTCGCGAGGGTGAACGGAGCGCCCGCGAAACCGATCAGCGGGGTCGAGCCGAGCTCGCGGGTGAGCAGGCCGATCGCCTCGATGACGTAGGGCACGTCGTCGGGCGTCAGGTCGCGAAGCTGCGCCAGGTCGGCGCGGGTGCGGATCGGGCGCTCGACGACCGGGCCGACGCCGGGCTTGATGTCGAGGTCGACACCGATGGCCTTGAGCGGGACGACGATGTCGCTGAAGAAGATCGCCGCGTCCACGTCGTGCCGGCGCACCGGCTGGAGCGTGATCTCGGTGACCAGCTCGGGGCGCATGCAGGACTCCAGCATCGCGACGCCCTGGCGTACCTTGCGGTACTCCGGCAGGGAACGCCCGGCCTGCCGCATGAACCACACGGGCGTGTGCGGCACGGGCTCACGCCTGCACGCCTTCAGGAAGGGGCTGTCGTACGTCGCTGTCGGCTGCTGGCCCGCGGGGCTTCCGTTCGCACTCACGACGGCAAGTCTCGCACGACGGCGGAGCGCCCCGGTCCGGAGTACGGGCCGCGGGACCAGGTACGGGCCGGGGCGCGGGCGAGGTGCGGGCCGGGGCGCGGGCGAGGTGCGGGCCGGGGCGCGGCGGGGCGGGGCGACGGGGGTGCACGCGGGGGTGCATGGTGTCGTACGCGGGGCGCAAGGGGCCATGGGGGTGTCTTGCTCTGCACGAAGCCCCCGTTCCCCTTAATCTTCCCCGCATGGCTGCGGCTCAGGGACGACTGTCGGACGGCGCTGGCGAGATGGACGACGCGAAGGACACCGGGGAGGACGCCTCACACGCGAACGCGGCTCCGCCGCCCTTCCGGGCCGCGGTGGAGGCGCTGAGAACCGCGCGGCTGCGACCGCAGATCGAGATCGAGCCGACACCGGCCCCGCAGCGGCTGGCGCCGTTCACGTACGCGCTGGAGGCGGCGGTCGTCGACGGCGACCAGGAACTGGCCGACGGCCGGCTGGTGCTGCTGCACGACCCCGCCGGGCACGACGCCTGGCAGGGCACCTTCCGGCTGGTGACGCTGGTGCGCGCGGAGCTGGAGGCGGAGATGGCCGCCGACCCGCTGCTGCCCGAGGTGTGCTGGTCGTGGCTGACGGGCGCGCTCCAGGCGCGTGGCCTCGGGTACGGCGAGCCGAGCGGCACCGTCACGCGCGCGAGCTCCCACTACTTCGGCGGGCTGTCGGCGCGCCCCGCGGCCTCCCAGATCGAGATCCGCGCGTCGTGGACGCCCCGGGAGGGCCTGGGCGGGGTCCCGGACACCGCGGGCCATCTGGCGTCCTGGTGCGATCTGCTGGCCCAGGTCGCGGGGCTGCCGCCGGCCGGTCCCGGCGACGCGTCGGTGGTGACGCTGCCGCAGCGACGGGGGCCGCAGTCCCGGTGACCTCTCGGCCCGTTCCCTCGCCCGTTTTGATGATCTCTTTGTCGATACGGCCACTTTCAGACAACCAAGCGGCTCCGACCGAAACGATTCGATCTTCGGATGATCGCTCGCGTGTCCGAATTGGACGTATTGTTACTCACTAGATCGTGATCATTTCCTAAAGGACGCCGGGTTTGGTGCCGAAGACGACTGTGACCTTGAAAGCACGGTTCGTCCCGGCTTCATCCCCACGAGCCGGTACCGTCCCCCACCCAGGAGGCCTGGTGTCCGTTCTCCTCGAGCAGCCTGCAAGCCTGGTCGCCTACCGCCCGAACAAGCCCACCGCCATGGTGGTCGTGGCCGACCCCCGCGTCCGCTCCACCGTCACCCGCCACCTGTGGGCGCTCGGTGTGCGCGACGTCATCGAGGCCTCGTCCATCGCGGAGGCTCGTCCCCGCATCGGCAACCCCCGCGACATCTGCGTCGCCGACGTCCATCTGCCCGACGGCTCCGGCCTCACCCTCCTGTCCGAGACCCGCGCGGCGGGCTGGCCCAACGGCCTCGCCCTCTCCGCCGCCGACGACATCGGCGCCGTGCGCAACGCCCTCGCGGGCGGCGTCAAGGGCTACGTCGTCACCGGCACCCGCACCAATGTCGGGCTCCCCACCCGCCCCGGTGCCGCCCCCATCGGATCGGCCGCCGCCCGCCTGCACCGCCGCCCCCCGGGTGCCCCGAGCCACCCGGGCGGCTACCGCGAACTGTCCGGACGCGAGGTCGAGGTGCTGCGACTGGTCGCGGAGGGCCAGTCGAACAAGGCGATCGGCGTCTCCATGGGCCTGTCCGCGCTGACCGTCAAGAGCCACCTCGCCCGTATCGCCCGCAAGCTCGGCACGGGCGACCGCGCCGGGATGGTCGCGGTGGCGCTGCGGACCGGCATCATCCACTGACCATCACGACCGAATACCGATCTCCCGACCGGCCCATCGCCCTGAGGTTCACCCCATTGCCCCACTGACCGCTTTCACTGACACGTGTGATACGTGACCGGTTTACACCCCCCAGGCGCCCGCCGACGGAACGTT
>NZ_JBEOWS010000536.1:0-4466 GCF_040296125.1 Streptomyces sp. NPDC002265
GGTGACGCGCTCGCCATCACCAAGGCCTGCCAGGTGTTCATCGCCGTCGGCACCAGCCTCCAGGTCCAGCCCGCCGCCGGGCTCGCGGGGGTCGCCGACCGCCGACAGGTTGATGGTGGCGTACCAGACGCCCCAGCCCGGCTTGCCCGGCAGTTCCAGGAGCTTGCCGTGCGCGACCCCGGCGGTGGTGTGCACCGTGACGCGCGAGGCGGTGCCCTTGCCGCCGTAGTAGAGACCGGAGAAGAGGTAGTGGGTGCCGGCCCCTTCCGTCTGCATCGACACACCCGGCCGGTCGAGGTCGATGTTCCCGTCGACCACGCTGCGGAACTGCGGGTCCGGGTCGTCGACCGTCGTCCAGTGCTTGCCCTCGGCCGTCAGCCAGAACTCGGCGGTGCCGGGCACGACGACATGCTCTCCCGGGGCGACGATCCGGGGCGTGGCGGCGGCCTTCCACGCCACCGGCTCTGCGGTGACGGACGCCGTACGGTCCGGCGAGACGGCGCGCGCCACCGTGGGCCCGCTGATCAGCGCGGCGGCGACCACGGCAGCGGCCACGTACTTGTGGATCCCGGTCATGGAATGAACAACTCCTCGCGATGTACACGACGTTCGGACGATGGGAGGGCGCCTCTCCACTCGTCCAGACCACCGCTGTCCGCCGATCGGTTGCCCGTGCACCGACGGGAACGTCACATCCCGGGTCCGGCTATCCGACGGTCTCCGGGAGGGCGACACCCAACTGCGCGGCGCGCTCGGTGAGGTCGCGCCAGACCTTCGGCGCGACCGGCACCCCCTGTGCGGCCCGGTCCGCCGCCATCGCGGCGCTGCGCTCGCCGGGGTAGTACACGCCGTCCGCGCCGTCGGCCGCCGGCAGGCCCTTGAGGGTGCTCAGGGTGTCGTCGACCGCTGCCGTGAAGCCGTCCGCGCCGCCGAAGGCCGCCGGGTCGAGCGCGATGAGCAGCGCGTTCTGGCGGTGCCTGCGGCCGGCCGGGTCGTCCGAGTGGAAGGCGGCGAAGATCGGCGCGCCGACCAGTACGCTGGTGAGCAGTTCGAAGGCGAGGGACATGCCCGAGCCCTTCGCGCCGCCCAGCGGCAGCGGCATGACGGCCTGCTCGGGGTCGGTGGTGGGGGTGCCGTCCGCGGTGGCGGCGGCGCCCTCGGGCAGCGGGGTGCCGTTCGCCTTCGCCTGGCGGATCTTTCCGAGCGCGATGGTGGCGGTGGCCATGTCCAGGAGCAGTGGCGCGTGGTCCTCGGCGGGTACGGCGACGGCGAGCGGGCTGGTGGCCACGGCGGCGCCCTTGACGCCGGTGTAGCCCATGTTCGGCATGCCGGCGACGAAGCCGATCCCGACCAGGCCCTGCTCGGCGATCTTCGAGACGTAGTAGCCGATCGCCCCGGTGTGCACGGTGCCGCGTACGCCGACGGCGGCCACACCGTTGGTCCTGGCCCGGTCGACCGCCTCCGCCGCGGCCGCGGTGAGGGCCACCGGGCCGGGGGCGCGGTCGGCGTCCAGGACGGCGGCGGCCGGGGTGGAGGCCTCGATCCTGATCCGCGCGTCGGCGTTGGCCACGCCCTTGGCCAGCAGGTCGAGGTAGGCGGGGACGCGGGCGATGCCGTGGGACTCGACTCCGCGCAGCGCCGCCCAGACCGCCACGTCGGCGGTGGTACGGGCGTGTTCGGGGCCGAGGCCGCCCTTTTCGAGGAGGGCCGCGGCGAAGGCGCGCAGTTCGTCGGCGGGGACGACTGTCTTCACCGGCCGGGGGGTCGGGGTGTCGGACATGGTGGCGGGTGCCTCCTGGTTCAGCGGGTGACGAGGACGTCGACGACGGCGGTGGTTCCGTCCGCCACCGCCTTGAGCGCGCGCTCCAGGGCGGGGGTGAGCGCGTCGGGGGTGTCGACGGTCTCGGTGTGCATCCCGAACGGCTCGGCGAACCGCGCGAGCCGGGGCAGCCGGTGCAGATCGGTGCCGAGCCATTCGCCGGTCCCGGCGGCCGCGCCCTCGGGGTAGAAGCGGCGGTGGTTGAGATTCATCGACTTGTAGACCCGGTTGTTGAAGATCACGATCAGTACCGGCAGGTCGTAGGCCCGGGCGGCGTCGTACGACTGGATCACCGGGTTGTAGGTGAACGCGCCGTCGCCGACGGTGAGCACCACCGGCCGTTCCCGCACGGCGAGTTTGACGCCGAGGGCGACCGCGATGCCCTGGCCGAGCCCGCCCTGTACGTAGAAGTACGAGTCCGGGTCCTCGGTGCGCAGATGGCGTCTGACGACGCGGCTGTGGGTGATGGTCTCGTCGACGACGACCGCGTCCTGTGCGTGCAGCAGTCTGCGCAGGGTGGCGGCGACGAGCACCGGGTCGATGCCCTGGTCCTGCTCGGCCCTGGCCTCGGCGGCGGCGATCGCGGCCTGTTCGTCGGCGTGCCGGTGCTCCTGCTCGGCGCGCCGCGCGGTGACGGCGGCCACGTCGAGGTCCTTGGCCCGCTTGGCCAGTTGGCGCAGGGTGTTGGCGACGTCGCCTTCGAGGTAGCGGTCGGCGAACAGCACCTGGTAGGCGATGTGCGGGCGTTGGGGTACCTCGTCGATGACGACGATCTGCGCCGTGGCGGGGCGCCGGGACGGCGGGTAGAAGGGGGCCCGGCAGTTGACCAGGAGGATCAGGTCCGCCGTGTCCATCCAGGGGCCGATGTCGCTGCCCGCGTGCAGCGGGTGGGTGCGCGGGAAGTTGGCGCAGACCGCCGAATCGGGTTCGACGACCGGGATGTTCCAGGCCTCCGCGAAGGCCACCAGGGCCTCGAAGCCGCCCGCCTCGCGGCCTGCCGTCTCCGTGACGATCACCGGGTTGCCCGCCTCACGGATCAACTGGGCGACCTGGTCGACCTCTTCGGGCGAGCTGTGGGTGGAGCCCGGCGGGACGACGGGCTTGGCCTCGCGGCCGTCCCAGTCCTCCAGCAGGATCTCCAGCGGGATGTTCAGATAGGCCGGTCCGGCCGGGGCGCGCCAGGCCAGTTCCGCCGCCCTGCTGATCATGGTCGGCAGGGTGTGGACGCTGGCGGCCTCGTTGGACCACTTGGTGAACGGCCGGGCGACGCCGTGCGGTCCGCCGACGATCGACAGGTTGCGGTACCACTGGCCGCCCGGGTCGTGGCCGGGGGCGTCGCCGTAGGTGGTGGACTCGGAGGAGGCGACCACCATCGGCACGCCGGCCAGCAGCGCGCCGTGCACGGCCATCGAGCCCTGGAGCAGGCCGGGGGCCGCGTGCAGCAGCACCCCCTGCGGGCGGCGCTCCACCAGCCCGTAGCCGGTGGCCATGCCGACGGCGACGGTCTCGTGGGTCAGGTCGAGGTACCGCGGTGCGGGCTCCGCGTCGCGGTGGCGGCGGGCCAGGGCCTCCCACACCGGGGCCCACTCGGACCCCGATGAGCAGAAGAGGTAGTCGGCGCCGACGGCGTTGAAGGCGGAGACGACGGCGTCACCGCCGTCGACGCCCGGCATGTTGTTGCTGTCCGTCATCTCTGGTGTGTCCTCAGCCCTCGATCGGCCAGTTCAGGACCTCGGAGATTCCGCGGCCCATGATCCATTCAAGCTCCTCGGGCGTGAAGTCCCAGTGCTTGGTGAACTGTTCGATCGTGTCGGTGTAGGTGATGCCGTGGCCGAGCAGCCGGGTGATGTCGGTGCCGTAGAAGCAGCGCTGCGGGCCCAGCTTGTCGACCATCTCGCGCACGTACTTCTGGATGTTGTGGTTCGGGAACGGCTGCGTGGAGTAGCCGGGCAGCGCCGAGACCTTGACGTAGATGTTGGGGTGGGCGGCGAGGTCGGCGGTCTCCTGGACCCAGTAGCCGATCGCGTCGTCGACGCAGCGGGCCATGATGCCCATGTGGTCGATGATGATCTTCAGCTCGGGGTGCCGGGCGGCGATCTCGCCGAGCTCGCGCTTCCAGATCGGGGCGTGGACCATGGTGGGGATGCCGAGCTCGGCGGCGATGGGCCAGTACCAGTCGTTGGTGCCGTCGATCATCCAGTTGCGGTCCTGCGGCCGGTGGAAGGTCAGGCGCGTGCCCTTGACATGCGGGTTCTGCGCGAAGTCCGCCAGCATCGCCTTGCCCTCCTCGGGCTTGTTCTGCGGGATGCGGGCCATGATGCCGAACCGGTCGGGGTGCGCCTCGCAGGCCTCCAGGGCGTAGTCGATGCGGTCGCCCTCCCAGGACGGCGGCAGGATCAGCGCGCGGTTGACGCCGGCCTCGTCCATCAGCTCCAGGGCCTCCTCGTAGGAGAAGGGGTCCTCGCGGTGGCCGTTCAGACGGATCCGCTCGCGGGCGCCGGGGACCCAGGGGCGGTCCGGGGTCTCTTCCTTCCAGATGTGGATCTGGGTGTCGACAACGAACATGCCGCTACTTCTTTCTCTTCGCAGAGCGGGGGGTGGGGCGTTGCTGAGGGAACGCTAGGCGGGCCGTGAGGCCTTGCGGAGC
>NZ_JBEOWS010000537.1:0-4411 GCF_040296125.1 Streptomyces sp. NPDC002265
AGCCGAGCGCCGAGCGCTGGTACTCCGTGCCGGCCCGCCAGGTCCAGCACTCCCACGTCGTCATGCTGCTGCGGCTGGCCGTGCCGGACGCGGACCCGCGAGCGGGGGTATCCAGATCGGTCACGAGCTGCAGCAGCCGCCCGCCGGGGCCTGCTCGGTGGCCGCCCCGACCGGGGCGGGGGCACCGAGTTGGATGAGCTGCGGCGCGGGCGCGCAGCAGCTGCCGCCGTCGGCCTGGGCGGAGTCGGGGGTGTCGAACAGGCCGGCGCCGCCGCAGACTCCGGTCTCGGGCAGGGTGAGTTCGACGCGGTCGGCTGCGTCGAGGTCACCGGCGATCGCGGCGGCGACGGAGCGGACCTGTTCGTAGCCGGTCATGGCGAGGAAGGTGGGGGCGCGGCCGTAGGACTTCATTCCGACCAGGTACACGCCCTGCTCGGGGTGGGAAAGTTCGCGGTGGCCGTGCGGGTAGACGGTGCCGCAGGAGTGCTGGTTGGGGTCGATCAGCGGAGCCAGGGCGAGGGGCGCCTGGAGGCGCTCGTCGAGACCCAGGCGCAACTCGTCGAGGAAGGTCAGGTCGGGGCGGAAGCCGGTCAGCACGATCACTTCGTCGACCGGGTCCAGGCGGCGCCCGTCCTCGCCGACGAGGACCAGGCGGCCGTCGCTGTCGCGCTCGATCGTCTCGGTACGGAAGCCGGTGACCGCGTCCGCGTGACCCTCGTCGACGGCGGCCTTGGCCGCCAGGCCCAGGGCGCCGCGGGCGGGAAGCTGGTCGGCGGTGCCGCCGCCGAAGGTGGAGCCGGAGATTGCGCGGCGCAGGATCCACACGCCCTTCGTTCCCGCGCCGTCGCCGGACTTCGCGAGGTCGGCGAGGTAGGCGAGAGCGGTGAAGGCGGAAGCGCCGGAGCCGATCACGGCGGTGCGCTTGCCCGCGTACCGGGCGCGGACAGCGGGGCTCTTCAGATCCGGGACGCGGTAGATGATCCGGTCCGCGGCGGCCTTCTCACCGAGCGCGGGCAGGCCGCTGCCGCCGGCTGGGCTGGGCGTGGTCCAGGTACCGGAGGCGTCGATGACGCTGCGGGCGAAGAGGCGCTCCTCGCGGCCGTCGGCGCGGACAGCGTGGACGACGAAGGGCTGGCTCTCGCGGTCGGCGTCCACGATCCGGTCCCGGCCGGTCCGGGAGACACCGGTGACGGTGACGCCGGTGCGGACGCGCTCGCCAAGGACGTCGGCGAGCGGCTGCAGGTAGAGGTCGGCCCAGTCGCCGCCGGAGGGGTAGGTCGCCGGGTCGGGGCGCATCCAGCCGGTGGGGGCCAGGAGCTTTTCGGCGGCAGGGTCGACGACCTCGCCCCAGGTGGAGAACAGGCGCACGTGCGACCACTGCCGTACCGCTGCGCCGGCGGTGGGGCCGGCTTCCAGGACCAGCGGGTCGATACCGCGGTCGAGAAGGTGGGCGGCTGCGGCCAGTCCGGCGGGGCCGGCTCCGATCACGACGACGGGCAGGTCGGCGGTGGCGGGCGCGTTCACGGCAACTCCTTGCTTGTTTCGACGTTTGTCGATGTCTTGCACGGCAAGCATGACAGCCACTTCGATGAACGTCAACATAGACATGTATCGAATCAGCCAGATGAGTGGCAGCAGCGGACATAAAGGAGATCGCCGACAGGCGGTTCCGGCAGAGGCCCGCTCTCACCGGACGGGGGCCTGCTCGCCCCTCGGGCTCTTGGTTCGACATGTGTCAACATAGATGCATGTCGAACACGAAGGTGCTGCCGCTGATCGAGCCGGAGCCTGCCGCCGCGGTGGCGCCGTGCTGCCCGCCGCTCACGGAGCGCCCGTTCAACGCGGACGAGGCCGAAACGGCCGCGCGGATGTTCAAGGCACTGG
Source organism: Streptomyces sp. NPDC002265 (assembly GCF_040296125.1). Taxonomy (NCBI): domain Bacteria; kingdom Bacillati; phylum Actinomycetota; class Actinomycetes; order Kitasatosporales; family Streptomycetaceae; genus Streptomyces; species Streptomyces sp. NPDC002265. Next base: position 1,885 of record NZ_JBEOWS010000537.1, read on the forward strand.
GCGACCCGGTACGGCTGCGCCTGTTCTCCGCCGTGGCCTCCCACGAGGGCGGCGAAGCCTGCGTGTGCGACATCTCCGACGTCGGCGTCTCCCAGCCGACCGTCTCCCACCACCTGAAGAAGCTCAAGGACGCCGGACTGCTCACCTCCGAGCGGCGCGGCACCTGGGTCTACTACCGCGTCGAGCCGACCGTCCTGGCGGCCATGGGCAAGCTGCTCACCATGACGCCGGCCGCGGACTGACCGCACCACCAGAAAGGGCAGCCGTGGGGAACAGGTCCTCGAGCGCAGTGGTCGTAGCACTGGCGCCGGAGCATGCCGAGCAGGTCCTGGCCATCTACCAGGCCGGGATCGACGAGGGAAACGCCACCTTCGAGACACTCGCCCCCACCTGGGAGGCGTTCGACGCGGCGAAGCTGCCCGGACACCGCTTCGCCGCTCTCGACTCCGACAGCAGGGTCCTCGGCTGGGTCGCCGCAAGCAGCGTCTCCGACCGCTGCGCGTACGCGGGTGTAGTCGAGCACTCCGTCTACGTCCACCCCGACGCCCGCGGACGCGGAGTCGCCGCCGCGCTGCTGAAGGCACTCATCGACTCCACCGAGGCAGCCGGGATCTGGACCATCCAGTCCGGCATCTTCCCCGAGAACACCGCCAGCCTCGCCGTACACGAGCGGGCTGGCTTCCGCGTGATCGGCACCCGCGAACGCATCGGCCGCCACCACGGCCGCTGGCGCGACACGGTCCTCGTCGAACGCCGCAGCACTCGCGTCGGCTGACTCCACATGCAGCGGGCCCACGCCGGCGGGGGCGGCAGGTGCTGCTGGACGCTACGAAGCGGCTGGATGCCACGGCGCGTCGGCGCGGGTGGTCAGCGCGTCGGCAGCCAACTGGATCACGTACACCGGTCGTTCGGCACCGGGGAGAGGGCCGAGGTAGGTGTGGCCGGTCATGTGACACCAGGCGGGTAGGTCGAGCCGGGCGGCCGGGTCGGTGGCGGCAACGTGGACGACGGTTCCCGGGACTGCGCCGTCGATCTGCTTGCGCAGCCGCAGCAGGAGGGCGACGCAGAGCAGGCCGGTGCCGTCGACGGTGATGCCCGACCCGGGTACCGGCGTAATGGTCATCGGGGCAGGGTCTGGGTGACGCGCCACAGGCGGCGGGGCAGGTCGCCCTCCTCGAAGGGGTGGACCTCGTTCAGGCTCCAGCCGTCGGCGAGGGCACGGACAAGACCGCGGTCGAAGAAGTGGACCGCGAAGCCGCCGTGCTCGAAGATGTCGTCGCCGTGGGCGGTGCCGGTACCGTAGTGGGCGTCGCCGGTGTGCCTCACGGTGTAGACGAAGGTGCCGCCGGGCCGCAGGACGCGGCGGACCTCGCCGACCAGGGCATGGATCTCCTTCGTGGACAGGGCCATGCACAGCAGCATGTGCGCGAAGACCGCGTCCACCGAGGCGTCCGGCAGCGGCAGCGGATCACGCACGTCGTGCACCACGGTGGCCACCCGGCCGTCGACGCCCTGCACGCGGGCGGCCTGCTGGAGCTGCTCCAGAGCGGTGGCGGAGAAGTCGGCGGCCCGGACCATGAAGCTCTCGCGGGCGAAGTACAGGACGTCACGGCCGTGCCCGGCACCGAGCTCCAGCACGTCCAAGGCCCCGGCCGCACGGAACATGGAGGCCGCGTGGACGGCGGGGGCAGAGGGCTGCTCGCCGTACATGCCGGGGTGAGCGGTATAGGTGTCCTGCCAGTGCCTCTGCTGGATCTCGGCCAGCTCCTGCTCGTCCGCCACCGTCTTCGACCTTCTTTCCCTGTCCGAAGGCAGCCTAGATGCGCCGTCGTCCCAGCCGGCCACAGGCCGTCCGTCTCCTGCGAGTCAGTGCAGCAGTGCGGCGATCGCGCGGGCGACTTCGCGGGCGGGGCGGCCGACGCCGATGAGGGTGGCGGAGGCGGGGCCGGTCCAGTCGCCGTAGCCCAGCAGGTGCAGGCGTGGCTCGTCCACCGCGCGCGTGCCGTCGGTTGCGATGTGGCCGCGCCGACTGCGGAGTCGGAGCGGGGCGAGGTGGGCGAGGGCGGGGCGGAAGCCGGTGCACCAGATGATGACGTCCGCCTCGGCGCGGGTGCCGTCCGCCCACCCGATACCGCCCGCGGTGAGGCGGGTGAACATCGGGCTCGCCTTCAGCAGGCCGCAGTCGCGGGCTTCGCGGACAGACTCGACGGCGACGATGTCGCCCAGTGAGGCCACGCCGCCGGTGTCGGCGCGGCCCTCGTCCAAAGCACGGCGGCGGGCGGTGGCGTGGTCGAAGAGGGCGCGGCCGTCGATGTCGTCGGCCAGGTAGCGGGGTTCGCGCAGGGTGGCCCAGGTCAGCTCGGTGACATGGGCGAGGTCGGCGGCGATCTGTGCCCCGGAGTTCCCGCCACCGACGACGATCACCTTCTGGCCTGCGAAGTCCTTGGGGCTGCGGTACTGGGCTGTGTGGAGCTGGCGACCGCGGAAGTCTGCGCGGCCGGGGACAGCCGGGAGGAAGGGACGCTGC
>NZ_JBEOWS010000538.1:0-4391 GCF_040296125.1 Streptomyces sp. NPDC002265
GACGAGGAGTTGGTGGCGGTGTGGTTCCAGCCGCTCTCGTGGGTGACGATCTGGTTGAAGGCGTTGTACTGGGCCGCGTCCGGGATCATCCGGTGGGCGATCGCCTGCGCGGAGGAGGTGCTCGCTGCCTGGGCCGGGGCGGCGGCCAGGGCCAGGCCGGCGGTGGCGGCGGCGACGGCGGTCACGGTGAGGGCCTTCTTCGGGCTGGCGATGCGGCGGATGGCGGCGAGGGACACGGGGGATCACCTTCTTTGGGGGACGGGGAGTCGCTCGCTCGCCGGGGGACCGTGTGTTTTCCGGTCCTGGCATGCGTCGGCACCGTGACCCCTGGGGGGCCGTGGTGCCTGGCGACGTCCTCAAGACAACCAGCCGCGACCGATGTCCGCAATGACCCCTTTTACTAGTTGTGGCCGCATTCGGGCTGTCGGCGCTCCGTGTGAGCTGGCTCTCAATCCCCAGGTCAGAGCATGGCTCCGCTTCTAAACCTGTCTCTTTTTGTCGACTATCGCGGCTAGTAGGTGACGTGCGTCATGTGGGGTGCTTCACCGGTTCCGCGACACTGTGTGCACGGGGTCTCACGGTGTGGGTGCGTCGAATGTGACCGCGGTCTCGAAGGCGGCCCGGCGCGTGGCGCGACGCAGCGCCTTCAGCACCGCAGGACCGACGAAAAGGGTCAGGGCGACCGTCACCAGCGCACGGCCGAGGTCCCAGCCGAGCGAGGTGGCCAGACAGTAGGCGACGAAACGGGCCAGATTCGCGGCCACCGTCCCGTGCGGGTCGAAGGCGATGCCGGAGGCGTTGCCGTCCATGAAGGTCCAGCCCGCCAGGTTCATCACCGTGCCGTAGGCGAACGCGGCCACGAAGCCGTAGGCGCAGAGCAGGGCCAGCTCGGCGCGGCCGCGCAGCCGGTCCGGGCCCGGCAGCAGGCCCGCGCCCATCGTGAACCACCCCATGGCGAGCATCTGGAACGGCATCCACGGCCCCACCCCGCCGGTGAGCAGCGCCGACGCGAACATCGTGACCGAGCCCAGGACGAAGCCGAAGCCCGGTCCGAGGACCCGGCCGCTCAGCACCATCAGGAAGAACATCGGCTCCAGGCCGGCAGTACCGGCGCCGATCGGGCGCAGTGCGGCGCCGGTCGCGGCCAGTACGCCGAGCATGGCGACCGCCTTCGGGCCGAGACCCGACTCGGAGATCGTCGCCGCCAGCACCGGCACCAGCAGCACCAGCAGGCCCGCGAAGAGCCACGGCGCGTCCTGGGCGTGGGCGGTGAGCTGCGAGGCGGGCGGGGCCAGGAACGGCCAGGTGAAGGCGACCACCCCGACGGCGCTGACCAGGGCGAGGGCGGCGAGGGAGCGGGGGCCGAGGCGGACGGCCCGTGCCTGGCGCGTCATCGCAGGGCCTGCCGCACCTGGGCGACGGTGAGCCAGCGCTGCGGGGCCAGGATCTTCGTGACCTGCGGGGCGTAGGAGGGGGAGGAGACGACCACCTCGGCGGTCGGGCCGTCGGCGATCACCTCGCCCTCGGCCAAGAGCACGACCCGGTGGGCGAGTTCGGCGGCCAGTTCCACGTCATGGGTGGCGAGCACGATCGCGTGGCCCTCGGCGGCGAGCGCGCGCAGCACACCCACCAGGCGGGTCTTCGCCGCGTAGTCCAGCCCGCGGGTCGGCTCGTCCAGGAGCAGCAGGGGAGGACGGGCGGTCAGGACCACGGCGAGCGCGAGCGCCAGCCGCTGGCCCTCGGAGAGATCGCGGGGATGCATGCCGTCGGTCACGCCGGGCAGCAGCTCGCCGACGAGGCCGCGGCAGGTGCCGGGCGTGGCCCGGGCGTCCCCGTCGGCGGCCGCGCACTCGGCGGCGACCGTGTCGGCGTACAGCAGATCGCGCGGTTCCTGGGGGACCAGGCCGACCTGGCGGACGAGGTCGCGGGGCCGGGTGCGGTGCGGTACCGCCCCGCCGACGCGGACCGTGCCGGCGGTCGGCTCGACCAGCCCGACCAGCGTGCCGAGCAGAGTGGACTTGCCGGCGCCGTTGCGGCCCATGAGGGCGACGGTCTCGCCGGCGGCCACCGTGAGGTCGACGCCCCGCAGGGCCTGGACCTGGGCGCGGCGCACGGCGAGGGAACGGACCTCGGCGACGGGCGGGGCGGGCGCCGGGGCGACGGAGGCCGTCACCCCTGCCGTCACCTTGGCGGTCACCCCGGCCGCCGCGGCATCCGCCCGCCGTCCGATCAGGCGCGGCAGGTACGGCAGGCGCGGCCGGGCGGACGCCGGGCGGGGCGCGGGTACGAGGGCGGGTGCCGATGCCTGTACGGGTGCCGGGGCCGGCTCGTCGCGTCCCGTCAGCTCCTCCCGGAGGGCGGACGCCCGGCGGCGGGCGTCGCGGACCGTCAGCGGCAGCGGGGACCAGCCCGCCAGCCGGCCGAGACCGACGACCGGCGGGTACACCGGGGACACCGCCATCACCTCCGCCGGGGTGCCCAGCACCGGAGCGGCGCCCGGCTCCGGCAGCAGGACGACCCGGTCGGCGTACTGCACGACCCGTTCCAGGCGGTGCTCGGCCATGAGGACCGTGGTGCCCAGGTCGTGCACCAGGCGCTGGAGGACGGCGAGGACCTCCTCGGCGGCGGCCGGGTCCAGCGCGGAGGTCGGCTCGTCGAGGACCAGCACCCGGGGGTGCGGGGTGAGGACCGAGCCGATCGCGACGCGCTGCTGCTGGCCGCCGGAGAGGGTGGCGATCGGACGGTCGCGCAGGGCGGCCAGGCCGAGGAGGTCCAAGGTCTCCTCGACGCGGCGGCGCATCACGTCCGGGGCGAGGCCCAGCGACTCCATGCCGTAGGCGAGTTCGTCCTCCACGGTGTCCGTCACGAAGTGGGAGAGCGGGTCCTGGCCCACCGTGCCGACGACGTCGGCGAGTTCGCGCGGCTTGTGGGTGCGGGTGTCGCGTCCGGCCACCGTGACCCGGCCGCTCAGGGTGCCGCCGGTGAAGTGCGGGACGAGCCCGTTGACCGCGCCGAGCACGGTGGACTTGCCGACCCCCGACGGGCCGACCAGCAGCGCGAGTTCACCCTCGGGCACCTCGAAGTCCACGCCCCGCACGCTGGGTTCGGCTGCTCCGTCGTACGTCACGGAGACGTTCTCGAAGCGGATCACGACGTCTCCTTGAATGCGGGGGCGGGGGCGGGGGCGAGGAATGCGGGGAGCAGGCCGAGGAGTACGGCGGCGGCGGGCAGCAGCGGGAGGGCGGGGGCCACCAGCGGGACGACACCGGGGTGCAGGGCCGTCTCGTCCGCGACGCCGAGCAGCGCGGCGACGGCGGCCCCGGAGGCCGCCACCAGACAGGCGCGCAGGTCCCAGCGGTCCGGGCGGTAGCGGGTCCGCGGGGTACGGCGGCCGCCGAGCCACAGGCCGCCCAGCGCGGCGGCGAGCCCGGCGAGCAGGACCGGCACGCCGTAGGTGCCGCCCTCCGCCGTGAGCAGGCCGTACGTTCCCGCGCAGACGCCGAGCAGCCCGCCGAGGGTGAGGGCGGTGGTGGCGCGGCGGACCCCGGCGGGCACGGCGACGGTACGGCCGTAGCCGCGGGCGTCCATCGCGGCGGCCAGGGCGACGGACCGCTCCAACGCGCCCTCCAGGACCGGCAGTCCGACCTGGAGCAGGCCGCGCAGGCCGCGGTCGGGGCGGCCGCGCAGCCGGCGGGCGGCGCGCAGCCGCTGGACGTCGGCGATCAGGTTCGGGGCGAAGGTGAGCGCCACGACCACGGCCACCCCGGTCTCGTAGAGGGCGCCGGGCAGGGACTTGAGGAGGCGGGTGGGTCCGGCGAGCGCGTTCGCCGCGCCCACGCAGATGAGCAGCGTGCCGAGCTTCAGGCCGTCGTAGAGGGCGAAGACGACTGCCTCGGCGGTGACCCGGCCGCCGAGCCGGATGCCCTGGGCCCAGTGGGGGAGCGGGACTTCGGGCAGGGTGACGAGGACGTGGGTGCCCGGGATCGGGGAGCCGAGGACGACGGCGAACACGAGCCGGACGATCAGCACGGCGAGCGCGAGCCGTACGAAGGCGCCGTAGGAGCGGGCCCACAGGGCGGCGGCGGGGCGGCAGGTCGCGACGACGTAGGCGGAGACCGCGACGAGCAGGGCGAGCAGGAGCGGATTGGTGGTACGGGTGGCCGCCACACCGAGGGAGATCGACCACAGCCACCAGGCACCCGGGTGCACGGCCGGGTGGTACGGCCGCCGGGCGGCCTGCCCGGACCGCCGCCCGTCCCCGGCCGGTCGCCCGGTCTCCCGCACCCCCGAGGGGCGCGGAAAACCCGGCGTATGCCGTCGGACCCGAGAGCTCCGGACAGAAGTGGGGCCCGGCGGGCGGCGCCCGGCACGCACTCCCCCAGAGGGGGGTC
>NZ_JBEOWS010000539.1:0-4358 GCF_040296125.1 Streptomyces sp. NPDC002265
CGGCGGCGCGTCGTGTCTGCGGAGCAGACCGCGCGCCGGTGAAATAGGAATACGGATTGGCGTATGGATGCTGCGCCGGGAATTTCCGCGTGTGGTGTCTAGGGCTGGCGGGGAATTATATATCTCCGGGAGGTCGGCAAACCTGGTCCGGATAATTCCCCGCCAGCTGTCTCTCCTGCGAGACGTCTCAAGAATACGGGATGCTGCGCCGAACACGAGTGCCTGCCGAGGATTCGGTGCACCGCGCTCGACAGGGCGCGGAGATCGCTGCGCCCCGATGACCGCGCACCACGCAGCCGCGCGGCGGTGCGCGGTCCCGTCTCCCCGCCTCTCCACCTCTCCGCCTCCCTGCCGGGTCGCAGCGCCCGGCGATCGGGGCGCGCGGAGGCTGGCTGCCGACGCGCGAAGAGAGGTGGCCGCTCCGGTCCCCCGAGGCTCGCCGCCCTACCCGCCCCTACTTCCCTTCCTCCTTCCTGGCTTGGGCTGGGTGCGGGGGTGTGCTGAGGGGGATGTCGGGGTGCCGGCCACGCCCGAGCAGCATGGTGACCTGCGGAAACTCCGTCAGGTGCCGGGAGAGGGGCGACAGTTGTCGGTGGGATTGTCGGAGGGGCTGGCTGCGGGGTTGTGGGCGTGGTTATCGGATCGTGCCCGTGGTCGGGATGGTGGTCTGGGCCGGCTGCTGCCGTGGCCGTACGGGACGCTGGAGGGGCCGGCGCCTGGTACGGGAGGTGGCAGGAGCGCCGGGGGGGCTTGCCCAGCCAGTCGGGCGAGTGGAGGGGTGCCAGTCCCGACGTGCCCACCAGCGCCGGGTTTGCGCAGGGAGGCGCCATGTGCGGCTTTCCGGCCTCGGTGAAGGCGGAGGGCGGGGAGGGTGCGAGGACGACAGGCGCTGAGAACCGTGGCGCAGGCTGCGAAATGGCGGCGCGGTCGGGGGCCGGGGTCAGTGCGGCCAACGCGCGCTGCAGGTCCTCGATGTGGGCGCGGCGTTCGTTCAGGCGTTCCGTGAGGTGGCGGACTCACGAGTGCTGACACGCCGCATCCTGTCAGGAGATAGGATGATCGTCGCTTCACAGGATGGTGAGACGCGTCCTGCTCAGGGCAGGGCCTGTTCGCCTGTCCCGGCCTTCGGGCTGCTGTTCTTCTGAGGGCCGGGAGTGAAGCACCAGGGAGTGTGGCGGAATGGGCAGACGCGCCGGATTCAAGTCCCGGTGTCCTTGCGGGCGTGAGGGTTCGACTCCCTCCACTCCTACTCACTACGTGCTCTTGGTGATTCAGCCGCGCGGGGCTTGATTACCGAGGGCGCTGTGAACGGTCTCGCGGTGTCTGGGCCGGGACTGCGGTCACTGCCAGGATGTTCCGCACGGTCATCGCGTCCATGCCGGTGCGTTGCGCGATGCTCGGGACTGTCTGCCCCGCCTGCCGGGCAGCGGTAATCGCCGCAGCGAGATTCCGGCGGGCCTGACGCAGGGTCTCCTGCGCCGCGGTCACTGCCGAGACGGCTTCCTCCAGGCTCGTGTCGTGCGAGGAAGGCTTGTGGGCAGAGGCTGGCGTCATGGAGCCATGATGACGCAGCCGCCGGGTGCTCCTGACGGATTGGGGTTCCGACTTGTATGGCTGTAGCGGAGCGCGGTCGAGTTGGCCGCTCGTAGCGTCTCCGTAGGACGCCGGATCGGATGGCTCGTGAGGTTCCTGCCGCCCCTCGGGGCTGGCTCTCCGGGGGTGTGCCACCGACCCGGCGTCCGTCTGCGGCCTGACTCAACAGAGGCGTGTCCCGGCCCGTTTGGTTCCGGAAGTCGGAGTGTCGGCCGTGGACGTCCCTGTCGGTCACGCACCTGTTGGGAGCACCCTCCCGTGGTACTGCTCGGAGTCGATCCACACAAGTCCACCCACACCGCGGCCCCCACGCCCACGTCGTTCATGGACGAGCCGGCAGCCCCAACCACCCCACCGCCGGCATCACTCCCATGACGGGGCCCTGCACGCCGACGGCTCCCCTTGAACACAGCACGCACTGGCACGGTCTCTGGTAGGACGTAGCAGGTCCCGGCTATACCTGTACTACATCCCGTCACGGGGACCGGGGCCTGTCCCGCACACTCCATACCGGCACGGGCTGCCGAAAAGCGTATCTTTATCGGGACGTTGTCCTGCCCGCTGAATAAGGCAGGACGGCGAGAAGCAGAGGTGGCCAGCCCAGAGGCCTGGCTCGTCATCCGGGCGAAAGGACAAGAGCGGTCATCGTGGACCAGGGACAGGCCGCCCTCAGCGTGCCACCGATCTGCGTCATACTCCCCGACGCCCAGGAAGTCCGCGGACGACTGCACGCCCGCCGGCAGGTGAAAGACGGCTGGCTCTACCAGGTAGGAATCCTGATGTGGCAGGACGGCACAAACGGCTCCGCCGAACCTGCCGAGCAACGAGTCTGGGTGCCTCCCGCACACGCTCGCCCGGTACCTGGTGTCTCCTACGAGCACGTCCCGACCCACCGTCTGTCCGCAACAGACGGTGGGTCCCAGAAACGCCGGCCCGCGTGGACGCTCCAGTACCTGCCCCACCGCCCCGGGTACCCGGGCGCCACACTCCTCCACGTCGTCGGCTGCACCCCCAGCGACCGGACACTCACCCTGGCAGAGGCCCTTGCCGCTCTCCGACAACCGCGCGCAGCAGCCTGCATCGAGTGCGACGCAGCCCGATCCCTCACCCCGGAACAACTACAACCCGACCAGGACCACCAGACCCAACAAGAGCACGACACCGAATCCCTGCCGGACACGGCTCCACCCCCATAACCGCCCACCCGCAAGAGCAGCGCGACAAGGGACAGAGGAGCACGCCGACACTGCCGCCCATCAGCGACCCCTATATACGTCAAGAACGCCTGTTCCACACCCAAGATGCTGCTCAGAAGCTGGCTTCGGCCTGTGGGCACTACCCTGAAGCTGTGTCAATGACGATAAGCCGTTGCTCTGCCTGCGGTGAGGAAACCTGGGTGAACACCACCGACACCGAACGGTGGCTCTGTGACTGCGGAGCCGAACAAATTCCCGAGAGCGCCGTGGCCTGTGACGATGATCGCTCCGAGGCCGCGCGCCGCTGACATCGTGGGCTCAGGCTTTTGCTCGCTGGCTGTGGCTGGCACCACGAACTCGCAGCAGGAATCACTATGCCGCCCTCTCAAGTACAGTCCGCTTCCATCACCACTCCGACTGTGCCGCGTCGGCCGCTGCGGTCAGCCGTCCGTCACGGCCAGGCATCCTGTGCCGACTACGGTTGCACCCGCTCCGAATGCCGCAAGGCGGCACGCCGGGCCCGCCATCAACGAAACCAGGACCGCCTGCGCGGTCTCCCCGCCCGCGTCCCGCCGTACGCCGCCGCCCGATGGGCCGCCCGGCTACACAAGCAAGGCATGTCCGCGCAGGACATCGCCAACCGGGCCGGCCTGTCCGTGACCCTGGTCCGCCGCCTGCTCCGCATCCCAGGCTCAGGCCAGGTGGGGAACATCGCTCGCTCTACCGCCGACGCAGTACTCGGTATCCCGATTCCTGCCCGTCGCGAACCCAGCGCCCCGGGCCTGACCGGGTCCGCTGAAGCATCCCGGCTGCTGGCCGACCTGGCGCGTGCCGGATGGCCTGCCCCCGCCCTCGCCCAGCGACTGGGTATCAACCCCCGCAGCATCCCCGAAATCCGCGACAAACGTCCCCGCCTCCGCCTCGATCTCGCGCAGCGAATCCGCCGCCTGCACCGCGAACTGATCGGCCTCAACCCCGTCAGCCAAGGCATCCGCCCCGGCGACGCCGCCCGTGCCCGGACCGCCGCTGCCCGACGCGCCGCTGGAGTCTGAACAACATCCGCCGACGCAGGGCAGGCCCGCGCGTGGCCCCGCCGACGCGCAAGCAGGACAACCGTCCGGGCTTGCAGCGGTACCTCCATCCGGCGGGACTCTTCCGCCTCACCCCTTGGTGGGGCTCAGCACCGGGACGCCGGCGAATTTCCGTCCCGGCTCCGCCGCCGGGCTGACAGCGGCAAGGCGCGGCGGCCCCGGCCGACGCGCAACCGGCTGAGCGCGCCCCGATCCCCGGCCGCGGCCGCGCCGCCCATCCCGCCCGTCCCTTCCTCCTTCACTTCAGCCAAGGAACATGGGCAGAGCGGCCGCAACGGGGATGTCAGCAGACCGACCACGGCAAAACGGCATGGTGACCTGCGCGGACACGGGGACGGCCCTGCGGGCCGCGCAACAGCAGGCGCAACCCCTGTCGCAACCCTCAGCGCAACGGCCAACAGCCAGGCGCAACCCTTGGCGCAACCTCATGCTCCTGGTCGACCAGGGCGCGCCTCGCCGCCGTCAGCCCGGCCCGAAC
>NZ_JBEOWS010000540.1:0-4335 GCF_040296125.1 Streptomyces sp. NPDC002265
CCCGGGGGGGGCGGCCGCGGCCCCGGGCGGCCTGGACACCACCTTCAGCGGTGACGGCAAGGTGGTCACCGACATCGCCGACGACGATCACGCGGAGGACGTGGCAGTACAGCCCGACGGAAAGATCGTCTCCGTCGGCTCCTCCGTCGACGAAGCGGTGACGGAGAGCCGCTTCGCACTGACCCGCCACAACCCCGACGGCACCCCGGACACCGGCTTCGGCACCGGCGGCACGGTGACGACCGCCATCAACAACATGGGCCCGAGCCTGCAATGGGGCGAGGCGCACGCCGTGGCCTTGCAGGCCGACGGCAAGATCGTCGTGGTGGGCAGCACCTGGCGGGAGTACGACGACTGCTGCTGGTTCGTGGTCGCCCGCTACAACCCCGACGGAACCCTGGACAACACCTTCAGCGGCGACGGCCGGGTCTTCGCCGACTTCAACAGCCCCACCGAGGCCCAGGACGTGGCCATCGACTCCAGCGGCAGGATCGTCGCGGCCGGCTACTTCGGCGGGGAGATGGCGGTGCTGCGCCTCAGGAGCGACGGCACCCCGGACACCACGTTCGGGGGCGACGGCACGGTGACCGCCAATCCGGCGGGGCCGGTCCCGCAGGAAGGCGGTCTGGGCCGGGCCCTGGCACTGCAGCCCGACGGCAAGATCCTGGTCGGAGGCGAGGTCGGCTCGACCCGCTTCGACTTCGCGCTGATGCGCTTCAACACCGACGGCAGCCTCGACACGGGCTTCGACGGCGACGGCATCGTCCGCACCGACCTGGGCGACTACGACTCCGTGGAAGGGCTCGCGGTCCAGCCGGACGGAAGGATCGTCGCCGCCGGCGGCAGCGGCTCCCGGTTCGCTCTGGCCCGTTACCTCCCCAACGGCGCCCTGGACACGAGCTTCAACCGGAACGGCACGGTGCTCACCCCCGGCGGCACGGCGGCAGACGTCAAGGTGCAGCCGGGAGACGGCCGGATCGTCGTCGCCGGAAACAACGGGCCCGGCGGCGACTTCGCCGTCGTGCGCTACAACCCCGACGGCAGCCAGGACACCGGCTTCGGCAACGGGGGCCTCGCGACGGCGGACTTCGGCGGCACCGACGCTGCCAACGGCATGGCCCTCCAGGCGGACGGAAGAATCGTCGCGGCCGGCGGGGGCGGACCCGACAGCGACTTCACCCTGGCGCGCTTCGAGGGCGGCGGCACCACCCCGCCGCCGTCCGGCGTGGATCTGGCGGTGACGAAGTCCGGTCCCACCACGGTCAGCATCGGTGACCGTGCCACCTACACCGTGCGCGTGACCAACAACAGCACCACGACCTCCGCGACCAACGTCTCCCTGTCCGACGCCCTCAGCGGCGTCGCCGTCTCGGTCGTCTCCGCGACCACCGGCTCGGGCACCTGCACCACCACCGCCACCTCCGCGAACTGCTCCCTCGGCACCCTCGCCCCGGGGGCGGTCGCCACGGTGACCGTCGCCGCCGAACCGCGGGCCACCGGCACGCTCACCGACCGAGCCACCGTCACCGCCACCCAGGGCGACCCGAGCTCCGGCAACAACACCGCCACGGCGACGACCGCGGTCGACAACGCCCGTGGCTGCACCCGCATCGGCACCAGCGGCAACGACACCATCACCGGCTCCAGCGGCAACGACGTGATCTGCGCCCTGGGCGGCGACGACACCGTCAACGCCGGCAGCGGCAACGACACCGTGCACGGCGGTTACGGCAACGACCGCATCGACGGCGGCACCGGCAACGACACCCTCACCGCGGGCCCCGGCAACGACACCCTGACCGGCAACACCGGCACCGACAACCTCAACACCGTCGACAACGTCTCCGGCAACGACACCGCCAACGGCGGCCTCAACACCGACACTTGCACGACGGACCCGGGCGACTTCCGCATCAGCTGCCCCTGATCCACCCCGTAACCCCACGACCAGGGCCCCGCACAACGTGCGGGGCCCACGCCGTGTACGGGACCCGTCCGGTGACCGGGCACCCCACCGACAACGCGCGGGCGTCAGGAAAATCCCGAACTCGTCCGCCACGCTCCAGGCAGGATGCCTGCGTGCATCACATCCTGAGCGGGCTCGCCGCCAATCCCGCCCTGTCGTCCGAGCTGGTCGACCGGCTGATATCCATCGCGGACGAGGACCTCGCCACGGAACTCGCCCGTCGCGCGGACCTCAGCCGCGCGCAGGCGGTCGCGTTGGCCGGGCGTATCGACGCGAGCGCGGTGCACCTCGCGTACGAGGGTCGGCTGACCGCCGCGGACATCGACCCCTCGATCCGGCCGGATGCCGCCCTCGCCCTGCTCGACCAGGGCGTCGAACGTCCCGAGTGGGCACGCCTCCTTGCTGCCGACCCGGTCCGTGAGCGCCGGGAGAAGCTGGCAGCATGTCCCGGTCTCCCGTCCGACGTGGTGGACACGCTCGCGACGGACCCTGATGTACGTGTCGTCGCCGAACTCGCTTTGTGGACCACCCCGGATGTGGCCGCGAGGCTCGCGGCGCATCCGCACGCCCAGGTCCGCCGCGCGGTGGCGTCCAACGAGGCGACACCCCCGGCCGCACTGGCCGCACTGGTGACCGGGGAAGGACTCCCCGCGGCACGACGCTGTCTGGTCTGCGACCGCGAGGAGACCCCCTTCCTGCACGATCCGCAATGCCCTCGCCCGGACTGCGATCTCCGGCCGGGCGCCTCCTGCGACGGCTCCCACGAGTCCACCGTCCACGACATTCGGCAAGCGGCACTCCACAACCCTGCCACCCCCGTCGAAGCCCTTCTCGGCTTCGTGGACCATCCGTCGATGCTGTTGCGCTGGGCGCTCGCCGGCCGCCCGGACCTGCCCCCGCAAGCCTGCACACGGCTCGCCTCGGACCCCGTTCCCGGCATCCGCGCCGACCTTGCCGAAAATCCCGCGATCGACGATCACCTGATCCGCGCACTGGCCCACGACCCGGACTCCATCGTGCGCCGCGGGCTCGCACACCATCCCCGAGTGCCGCTCGACGTGCTCACCCGCTTGGCCGCAACCACCAGGATCAGCGGCGCCCTTCTCCCCCGTATCGCCGCCGCCTCCGTCGCCGAGGTCGAAGAGCTGGCCATGTCACCGGACCCGGCCGCCCGCACGCTCGTGGCCCAACGACGCGATCTGCCAACCGAGATACGCGACCGGCTGGCCGACGACCCCGACGCGAAGGTGCTCAAGGCCCTCGCTCCTCACCCCGGCCTCACCGACGCGCAGTTGCGCGCCATGGTCGACCGACACGGCGTCCGTGTCCTGGCCAAGGTGGCGACCAATCCGGACGCGCTCCCGGCGCTGCTGGAGGACCTGGTCCGTCACGAACCCGCGGTGCAGAAGGTGTTCCGTGAGGTTGCCCGACACCGCGGGGCGACGGCCGCCGCACTGCTCGTCTGCCTGGCGGACGAACGGGCCAGACCCGTAGCCGCCCGCCACCCCGCACTCCCGCCATCGGTCGTCGCAGAGCTGCTCACCGACGCGGACCGGCAGGTGGCGAAAGCGGCAGCGGCCAACCCGTCCCTGCCGCCTGCCGTCATGCTGGAGCTGGTGTGCCGACAGTAGGCACCCCACCCGGCAAGCCGGGGAGAGCCGCGGCCGGCGGTTTCCGGGGCTTCTCGGGTTGCTAGTCTGCGCGCATGTCCGACCTGGGGTCCGTCGCCTGGCCGCCTGTGCCGATCAAGACCGAGAGACTTGTGCTCCGTGCGCCCGAGGCCCGGGACCGTGCGGCGTTCGTCGAGCTGCTGGCGTCGCCGGAGGTGCACACCTACCTCGGCGGTCCCCGCCCTCGTGCCGAGCTCGAACGCGAGCTGCCCCGGGTGCCCGAGCGGTGGCCGGGGAGTTTCGTCGTCGATCTCGACGGGGCGATGATCGGCCAGATCCTGCTCAGGAGAGCGACGGAGCACCGCCGCCCGGCTGCCGCGGGGAAGGCCGACCTCGGCTACCTCTTCCTGCCGCGGGCGTGGGGTTCCGGGTATGCCGCCGAGGCGTGTGCGGCGGCGCTCGGCTGGTTCGACGAGGTCTTCCCCGGCGAGCCGGTGGTGCTCACCACCCAGAGCGCCAACCTCGGCTCGATGCGCCTCGCGGCAAAGCTGGGGTTCACCGAGGTGGAGCGGTTCCGCGCTTGGGACGCCGAGCAGTGGCTCGGGCTGCGGCCCGCGGTCGCGCCGTCCACTTGAGCCCGAGGCCGCCAGGTCGGTTACCCCCCTGGGGTGAGAACCCCGGGGGGTAACCGACCCGACGCGCGGCGGCCCCCCGCCGCAGGTACCAGATCGGAAAAGGGTCGGGTATGGAAAGAGTGTG
>NZ_JBEOWS010000541.1:0-4319 GCF_040296125.1 Streptomyces sp. NPDC002265
GTCGAGGGGGCCACCCGGTGAGGCGGTCGGGCGCGCGCACGGCGCGTACGCGACCTCGTACCGCGGCGGTGCCCCGGTGGCCGGGTCACCCGTGCGCCGGCACCGCGGGGGCCGGGCGGGCGCGTACCCAGCCGAACAGCACCACCGAGCACAGGGCCGCGAGGGCGCACCAGGTCGAGACGAACTCCAGGCGCCACAGCGCCCAGCAGACCGACGCGCCGACGGCGACCAGGACCCCCAGCCACAGCAGCCGCCGGTCGCCGGACAGCAGCAGCGAGCCCACGGTGGCCAGCAGGTAGCCCGCGACGAGCACGGGCGCATGGGACAGGCCGAGGACGTAGCCGACCGTGTGACCGCGGATCTCGGCCGTCACCGTCCTGGTGGCCAGGGCGTACCCGAGCGCCGCGGCGGTGAGCACCCCCGCGGCCAGGGGCAGCGCCAGGCGCCGGCGGGCGGCCGGCGGGGCGGCGCACAGCACCGCGACCGGCATCCACAGCGCCAGCAGGGGCATCGCGATCACGGCCCAGACGACCGTGGCGGGTCCGCCGCCCCCGCCCGAGTGCCAGACCACCGCCTCCACGAGCTGGTGCGCTCCGAGCAGCAACGGCAGTGCGGCCAACGGCAGTTCCCGGCGGTCGCGGACCCGCGTCACACAGGCCGCCCCGACCGCCGCGACCGCGGTGCCCGCCACGAGGTCGGCAGTCGCGCTCCAGCACATCAGGCCACCCCGGCTTCGTCGTCGGATCCGTGCGCTTCGCCGCAGGCCACGCTGTGTCTCTCCCCGGTGGAGGCGGGGGTGCCGGTGACCGGCGCCCCCGAGGATGATTGGCTGGCCCAGGCCACCACACCACAACCCGGCTCCGCCGGACCGCAGGAGGACTTCGCCACCATGAGCAGCCCCTACACGTACGAGTACAAGGTCGTCACCTTCCGGGAGTCGCTGATCGGCGACGCGCTGGACAGCGACAAGCTGGAGAAGGTCCTGAATAAGCACGCCGAGGACGGCTGGGGTCTGAAGGCCATCACCGCCGCCGACGTCAAGGGTCGCATAGGTCCCGGCGCCGTCGAGGGACTGCTGCTGACCTTCGAGCGTCCGCGCGGATAACACCCCCTGACGCAAGGGCTGTCGGGCCCACCACGGCGGTCGGCGCGACCCCTCGCGCCGACCGTCACCGCATTGAAGGCAGTTGACGGAACATCAGTCACTGCTTCACTTCGCCGGCGAACGGGCCGTCGGCGCCGAAGACCAGCCCGGCGAAGCGCTCGCCGATGCGCCGGTGGGCGGCCGGGCCCGGATGCAGCAGGTCGGGCAGCGGCAGTTCGGCGAAGTCCGCCGCGCCGTACAGGTCGAGACCGTCGAGATGATGCAGATGAGGGTCGTCGGCCGCCCGTTCGGCGACGATCCGGGCGAGTTCCTCCCGGATGACCCGGAGCGTCAGTTTCCCGGCGGCCCGCTCGGCGGGATCACCGGCCGCCCGGAACGTCATCCTGCCGTCCTCGAAGTCCGGGAAGGTGGGCCCCGGGGTGTCCTCGTGCAGGGGGCAGTGGATCGGCGAGACGACCAGCAGCGGCGTGGTCGGGTGCCCCTCGCGGACGGTGTCGAGGAAGCCGTGGACCGCCGGGGTGAAGGCACGCAGCCGCATCAGGTCGGCGTTGACCAGATTGATGCCGATCTTGACACTGATCAGATCGGCGGGGGTGTCGCGCAGCGCGCGGGCGGTGAACGGGTCGAGCAGGGCGCTGCCGCCCAGCCCCAGGTTGACCAGCTCCACACCGGCGAGGGAGGCGGCGAGCGCGGGCCAGGTCGTGGTGGGGCTCTCGGCGTTGGAGCCGTGGCTGATCGAACTCCCGTGGTGCAGCCACACCTTGCGGCCCCGGTCGACCGCCGGCTCGACGGGCGCGTCCGTGCGTACGGCGATCAGCTCGGTGATCTCCGTGTACGGCAGCCAGATCTCGATGTCCTTCTCGCCGGAGGGCAGTTCGCCGAACCGGACGCTGCCGACCGGTCCGGGCCTGGTCTCCCGGGTGCCGGTGGTCATGTCCACGCTCATCACGTTCCCGCCGGACGCGACGGCCCGGCCGGCCGGACGGCCGTCGACGAGCAGGTCGTACACGCCGTCCGGGCGGGCCGGCAGGCCCGGGTACTCCATTTTGGTCGGCAGGACGTCCAGTTCGACGGTGCTCGCCCGGGTACGGAAGACCAGCCGCACACCGGACGGCTGCGCCTCCGCCATGGCGAGCTGCTCGTCGGAGCACTGCGCACGGGCGCGGGCGGGCAGCCGGTGCGGCAGCAGGCCCCGCTCGGTGCGTTCCAGTTCGAGGGCCCCGCGCACGAGCTCCGCGGTGACAGGTGTGGTGATCCAGTCCGTGGCCGGGCCCGCCGCGGCGGATCCGGTGGTGTCGTCGCGCTCGGTGGTCATGATCGCAGCGTGCCAACCGGATACCCGCTTCCGCAAATGTTTCCGGCCGGAGTCCCGGCGGGCCGCGGGGGTTCCAGCCGTCCGGTACCCCAAGGTGGCTGCTGTTCGGATGGTCGGCGAACCACCGATGAGTTCCGTCGGCCGGGTCGGTCTACCCCGACGTACGCCATCGAGACACCGACTGGAGACCCATCATGACCGCTCCCGCACATCCCGGCCGCATGCTGTTCGTGAACATGCCCGTGGCGGACCTCGAACGCAGTAAGGAGTTCTTCGCGAAGCTCGGGTTCGGCTTCAACCCGAAGTTCACCGACAAGACCGCCGCCTGCATGCTGGTCGGCGAGCACGCCTTCGTCATGCTGCTCACCCGCGAGAAGTTCGCGGAGTTCTCGAAGCTGCCGATCGCCGATCCCCGCACGCACGCGCTGGCGCTGTACTGCTTCAGCGCATCGTCCCGCGCCGAGGTCGACGCGGTCGGCGCCGCCGCACTCGCGGCGGGCGCCACCGAGGCGGACGACGTGGAGGACTACGGCTTCATGTACTCACGCAGCTTCTACGACCTCGACGGCCACGGTTGGCAGGTCATGTGGATGGACCCGGCGGCGGTGGAACAGGGCCCCGAGGAATTCGCGGCCTCCGCCCAGGCCACCCAGGCCGCCGAGGCCTCGGCGTGAGGTTCGACGGGCGGCCCCGGCGCATCGGGTCCGCCGCCTCGCGCCGCAGGCATCGGCCGTCGGCTCGGCGGGGTAGTTGAGAGTTGCAGGATTACAACTGGATCACTGTCTTCACTGATCCCCCACATCTGACGGGCCTGCGTGGATAGTTTCGCCCTCTCATGTACTGAAACAGGGGGGTCCCGTGAGCTACTACCAGCCCCAGCCGCCGTTCCAGCCTCCGCCCGGACCGCCGGCCGTCCGTCCCGCACCGAAGTGGGCCCGCAAGCGATACGTACTGCCTGCACTGGGCCTGGCGTTCATCATCGGCGCGGGCGGCGCCGGCGGCGACGGTGAGAGCACGAACGCGACGAAGTCGGTGGCAAGCGACAAGGTGCGGCCGACGGCCACGGTCACGGTCACCGCGACAGCCACGGCGACGGAGACCGCGAAGCCGCAGCCCGCGCCGACGGTGACGAAGACGGTCAAGGTGAAGGTGACTGTCACCGCGCACGCCGCTGCCGCAGGGTCTGGAACGGGCGGCAGTTCGACGTCCGGCGGATCGTCGTCCAGCGGCGGGTCCGGCTCGTCGGGCGGTTCCACTTCCGCGGGCGGCGGTGCGACTGCTCTGTGCAATGACGGTACGTACTCGTACGCCGCTCACCATCAGGGGGCCTGCTCGCATCACGGTGGTGTCGATGTCTTCTACCGATAGCCGACGTCCCCGGCCGGCGCTTCGATCGGTGGCGTGATCACGAGACCGGCTGCCCTGCTGAACCGGGTGGCCGGTCCCGCGTCTTCGGTCCCGGAACAACTTGGACGCAGTCGCCGCCGCGGGCCGGAGCAGGGGCGTCCCTGATGGGGTGCGCTTTCTGTTTCGGGAAGCGGGGGACCTCCCAGCGCGTCTGCCTGCATCCTGGATCGAGCATGAGGGGGAATGTCGGGAATGATGCGCCATCCACGGGCGCAGTCCGGGGTCCGTGGAGCGGGCACAGGGGGCGTGGGACGGCAATGTTCAAGGCCCTGGAGCCGGCGGACCCGCGGCAGGTGGGGCGCTACCGGGTCGTGGCACGGCTCGCCGCCCTGGCTGGCCATCGTCCAGAAGGTCGTTCCACTGCCCGGCTCGAACGTTTCGCCGTCGGACGTCATCGCCCGACGGTACCGCGACGGTCGGGCGGTAACGGCCCCTGGCCGCCGCTGCGTTGCGTCTGAGTCCGGCCTGCGGCTGAGGGCCGCCATCCGCGGT
>NZ_JBEOWS010000542.1:0-4288 GCF_040296125.1 Streptomyces sp. NPDC002265
GTGCGCGGGATTTCCGCGTCTGTGCCTAAGCCCCCCGCCGTCGGCGTCAGCCGAGGCCCCTGGAGTCCTGCTTCAGGGCCGTGTCGACCGTCAGGGCCGTCGCGACCACCAGGCTCAGCAGCGGCTCGGGCAGCTGGTAGTGGATCTGGAGGACGTAGTTGTCCGCGGTCGTGAAGAGGGTCTTGGCCAGGCCCTCCCAGGTCTTGGTGATCCGGGCGACCTCGTTCTCCGCGTGGTCGACGATCGCGAAGTTCCAGGCGCGCCAGTTCTCCGCCTTGATGGCACCGATCTTCTGACCGTTGACATTGATGGCGAAGTTGATCTTGCCGATCATGTTCTGCTGGACGATCTCACCGACCGGCTGACCGTCCGGACGCTGCACGACCACCCGGGACTTGAATATCTTGGCCGGGCGGGTGAGCAGCAGGACGGGCTGCCCGTGGGCGTCCCGGATCTCCAGCTTGTGGGTGAGGTACTGGTCGAGGCTGGAGACGAAACGCAGGATCTTCCGGAACACGCCCTGGCCGACCTCGACGACCGAGCCGAGCGCGTTGCCGTTCTGATCCATGACCTTGTACTCGTTGGTCAGCTCGATCAGCTTGGCCTTCTGGTTCACCACCAGGACCGGCTCGGAGAACAGCGTGCCGCCGCCGGGACCGCTCGGGGCCACACCGGCTTCCTGCTGCACCTGCTGCTGCACGCGCGGGTCGGCCTGCTGCGGGATGTGCGGCGCGGCGGGGGCCTGTCCGCCCTGCTTCTGGTCGGGGGCGGTCTGCTCGGTCCACTGCGCGCCGTCCCAGTAACGGAGGGTCTGAGACGCTCCGTGCGGATCGGGGTACCAGCCTGCAGGTGTGTTCGAATGCGTGGTCACCGGGGCACACTACCCTGCGCGTACGGGGACCTGACCAGTCCCCGGGAACGGCTGTCCGCGGTGACCACGCACCCGGTCATCCGGTGGCGAGGGCAGGATCACTGACGCCGGGTCGGCCATTCTCCACATGTCCGGCGAATCGCCGCAGATAGGCCGTGTCGGTGGCGGACGAGACCGTGAGGTCGTACCAACGTCCGCTCGCGGTCAGGTCGACCGTGTGCCGGACCGTGGCACCGGGACGCACCTTGAAGGTGCGCGCGCGGCCGCCGTAGCCGTTGGCCAGCCTCAGCTCCACCGCGGCCGAGCCCTTGTTGGTGAGGGTCAGTTCGACGGCGTCGCCGTGGTGGCGGGCGGTGACCTCGGGGCCCGCCGCGGCCGTGCCCGACCCCTTGAAGGTGCGCAGGAAGCCGTTCGGGCCGTGCACCGTGAGGTCGTACGAGCCCGCGGAGTACGCCGTGTTCCAGGTGTCGGAGACGGACTTGCCGGCTTCGGTGGTGTAGGTCCAGGGGCCGTCCGTCCGATTGCCCGAGGTGACGAGGAAGGCCGCGCCGGCCTGGGCGCCGGAGGCGAAGGTGAGCGTGAACGTCCCGGCGTCCGGGGCTGCCGAACCGTCCACCAGCGGGGCGTACTTGAGCGGCCGGGTCGGCCGCGAGCCGCATTCCTGCCGGGGCAGCACGGGACCGGCGGGCGGGGTGGGCACGTAGTCGGGGTGGCGGTCGCCGTCCGGCGGCCGGTAGCCGTCGGTGTCCGGCAGGACCACCGGCCGGGTGTCGGCGCGGGAGAAGTCGAACGCCGAGGTGAGGTCGCCGCAGACCGCACGCCGCCAGGGCGAGATGTTCGGCTCGTGCACACCGAAGCGGCGCTCCACGAACCGGATGATCGAGGTGTGGTCGAACGTCTCGGAGCAGGCGTAACCGCCCTTGCTCCAGGGCGAGACGACGAGCATCGGCACCCGCTGGCCCAGGCCGTAGGGGCCGGCGACATGGCCGCTGTCGCCCTTGAAGACGTCCGGGCCGGTGTCGACGGTGGACTTGCCCTGCGCGGCCGAGGCCGGCGGGAAGGGCGGTACCAGGTGGTCGAAGAAGCCGTCGTTCTCGTCGTACGTGATGAACAGGGCCGTGCGCGCCCAGACGGCCGGGTCGGCGGTCAGGGCGTCCAGGACCTGGGCGACGTACCAGGCGCCGTAGTTGGCGGGCCAGTTGGGGTGCTCGGTGAACGCCTCGGGGGCGACGATCCAGGAGACCTGCGGCAGCGTGCCGCCGGTGACGTCGGCCCTGAGCCGGTCGAAGAATCCCTCGCCCTTGCGGGCGTCGGTGCCGGTGCGGGCCTTGTCGTAGAGGGGCTCGCCGGGCCTGGCGTTGCGGTACTGGTCGAAGTAGAGAAGGGAGTTGTCGCCGTAGTTGCCTCGGTAGGCGTCGGGGATCCAGCCCCAGCTGCCGGCCGCGTCCAGGCCGTCGCCGACGTCCTGGTAGATCTTCCAGGAGACGCCCGCCTGCTCCAGGCGTTCGGGATAGGTCGTCCAGCTGTAGCCGGCCTCGTCGTTGCCGAGGACCGGACCGCCGCCGCGGCCGTCGTTGCCGGTGTAACCGGTCCACATGTAGTAGCGGTTGGGGTCGGTGGAGCCTATGAAGGAGCAGTGGTAGGCGTCGCAGATGGTGAAGGCGTCGGCGAGCGCGTAGTGGAACGGGATGTCGTCGCGGGTCAGATACGCCATCGTCGTCGCCGACTTGGCCGGCACCCACTTGTCGTATCTGCCGCCGTCGAAGGCCGCGTGTCCGTCGTTCCAGCCGTGCGGCAGGTCCCGGAGGAACGCCATGCCCAGGTCGTCGGCATCGGGGTGGAAGGGCAGGACGTCCTTGGTCCCGTCGGACTGGCGCCACACCGTCCGGCCGGGCGTGGGCGAGGCCGGGCGCGGGTCGCCGAAGCCGCGCACACCGCGCAGGGAGCCGAAGTAGTGGTCGAAGGACCGGTTCTCCTGCATCAGCACGACGATGTGCTCGACATCCTCGATGGACCCCGTGCGATGGTGGGCCGGGAGCGCGGAGGCCCGCGCGATGCTGCTCGACAGGGCCGTGAACGCCGTTGTGGCGCCCGCGAGTTGGAGGAAGCGGCGCCGATTGACCTCGGACATGGTTGAGGTACCTCTCTCGTCGTGACGCGCACGGCTGGCGGGAACTGACGGGACTTGCGCGCAAGGAGTTTTCCAAGGGCGCCGAACGACAGGGAAGGGTGCGATGGCGGGGATGTGAAAGTCACCGGTACGTGCGGGTGCGCCACGGGCTGCGGGCCCGGGACGTGACAACCCCCCGCTGACGTGGCCCGGCTGCACCGCGACGGCCGCAAGGTCATCTGTTACGTCGACGTCGGCGCCTGGGAGGACTTCCCCCGACCGCGGCGGCTTCCCGCGGGCCCTGCTGGGCGCGTCCAACGGCTGGGAGGGCGAACGCCGGCTGGACATCCGGCAGCTCTCCACCCGGCGGCCGGTCATGGAGCGCCGCTTCGACATGTGCCGCGACAAGGGGTTCGACGCGGTGGAGCCGGACCTGGTGGAGGGCTACGGCAACCACACCGGATTCCCGCTCATCGCGGACGACCAGCTCGCCTACAACCGGACGATCGCGGAAATCGCGCACGACCGGGGCCTCTCGGTGGGCCTCAAGAACGATCTTCCGCAGATTCCCCGACTGCTTCCCGACTTCGACTTCGCCGTCAACGAGGAATGCGCGCAGTACGGCGAGTGCGCCGAACTCACTCCGTTCATCAAGGCGGGCAAGGCGGTCTTCCACGTGGAGTACGAGGTGCCGACCAGCAGTTTCTGCCCGGAGTCCCGCAAGCTGAAGCTGTCCTCGATGCCGAAGAAACGGGAACTAGGGGTGTGGCGCCGGGCCTGCTGACCCGGGTCGCGCGGGCCCGCCGGTCCGAGTGGCCCGGTCCGGGTGGCCCGAGCGGCCCGGGTTGGCCGGTACAGGACGGTCGGTCCGGGACCGCACGGGTTGGCCGGTCCGGGACGGTCGGGCCGAGACGGCCGGCCCCTCCTTCCATTCCCGTTCACGCTCCATTTCCATTCGCTTCTCTTTTCCGCTCGCGCCCCCCATTCGCATTCGCGCAGTGATTCACATCAGCAGGACGATTCACATGTGCCCGGTGATGCGCATTCGTATTCCCATTCGCCCCACACGCCCCACGGATTCACCGTCGCCCCTTATTGACGCAATGAAACACCTCTCCCCTTCCGGGCGCTTCATCCTTTAAACTCACCGATATCACGTCATGAAGCGCGCTGGGGGCGCGCTTTTGGGGGAGTTGATCGTCGTGCGCCGTAGACCGTTTCTGGCCGCCCTGCTGGGCTGCGCCGCTCTTCTCATTTCGCTCGTCATATCGGCGGCACCGGCCGGGGGGGGGGCGCCGCCGGGCGGC
>NZ_JBEOWS010000543.1:0-4278 GCF_040296125.1 Streptomyces sp. NPDC002265
CGGGGTCTGCGGGCCGCCCTGGGGCGCGTCGTACGGCGAACCGGCGCCCGGCCCGGGCGGGGGCTGCTTTCTGAACGGGTCGTCGTCCGGTGGCTGCGGTCCGGAGCCGGGGGGCGGTTCGCTGCTCATGGCCCGAGTCGACCTCGAACCCCCCGGTTCCGCATCCGGCGAGCGGCCGTCCGGAGTACGGACCGACGGACCGCCCTGGTCAGTCCGCCACGAAGGTGTGGGCCGCCTTGTCGTGCCAGCACTGGTGCCACGGGCGGTCGAACAGGCACCACAGGACGCCCACGACGCCGAAGCCGAGCAGCCCGGGAACGCTGTAGACGAGCCAGCGGCGCAGGGCCGCGCCGAAGGCCGGGGGCTCGTGGCCCTCGATGTCCCGTACCTCCAGACCCAGCAGCTTCTTGCCCAGCGTGCGGCCCCAACGGGCGGTGGGCAGCACCTCGTAGAGGACGCCGAAGCCGAGCAGGACGGCGAGCACGATCCCGAGGTACACCGACGTCGTGCCGTCGAGCAGCCAGACCGTGACGGTCCGGCCGGACAGCTTGGCCGCGTCGATCTTCCCGTCGATGTGGTCGACCGCCTTCGTGCCGAGCGGGACCGCGGCGACGGCGGTGACCGCCGCGAGGACCAGGGTGTCGACGAACCGGGCGGCGAACCGCTTGCCGAGCCGCGCGGGCCGGGCCGCCGCCTGACGCCGGGCGGCCGCCTGGAACACGTCCTCGACCGGCGGCTTCCACGGCGCCACGGGCCCGCCGTCCTGCGCGCCCGCCAGCCGGTGCACCTGCTGCGCCCAGGAGGGCTGTCCGCCGCCCGCCCCGCCGCCCATCGGCGTCATCGGCAGGCCGCCCGCAGCGGCAGCGGCGGGGGCCGGGGCGGGCCGGCCGAGCGGTGCGGCCTGCGGGGGGACACCGGCGGCCGCGGGGGTGCGTCCGGGCGCCTGGGCGGGCGCCTGGGCGGCCGCCGCGCGGGCCGCCGCGGCCTTCCCGGCTCCGAAGCCGGGCCGTGCGGCGGCGCCGGGCGCGGGCGCTCCGACGGGCCCCTGCGGGCCCGCCCCCGGTGCGCCGTCCTGCTGCTCCGCGCGCGGGGGTACGGGCCGGAAGGTCATGGTGCCGTCGTCCCCGCCGGGGCCGCCGGGACGGGGGACGTCGCCGGGGGCCGGGCCGGCCGGGGTGCCCGGAGTCGCCGCGGGCCCGGCCGTCGGCCGGCGCAGGACGAACGAGTCGTCGACGGCGCGCTCACCGGGGTCCGCGGCCGCGGCGGGCGTCGCCGTACCGTCCGTACCGGACGGGTGGCCGTCGGACGCGGGGACCCGCGGGTCGGCGCCCTGCGCGGTGCCCCAGGAGACCCGGCGGTCCTGGCCGGCGCCGAAGCCGGACTGCCGGGAGGGGTCGGCGCCCCAGGCGGACGCGGGCTCGGGACGGCTGCCGTGCTGGGCCTCGGCCGGGGTGACCGGACGCGGCTGCGGGTCCTCGTCGAAGAAGTGCGGGCCGGTCTCCTCGACCGGCGCGGGCGCGGGCGGCTGCGGGGCGGCGGCCGGCGGGACGAGCGGCGCTCCGTCGGACGGGGCCGGACGGCTGGTGCCCGGTACCCAGGAGGCACCGTTCCAGTACCGGACATAGCCAGGAATGGACGGGTCCGGGTAGTAGCCCTCGCGGGGCCTGTCGTCACCGGATGCCGGGGTTGGGGCGCTCATGTCCGTCGTCCCGTATCTGCTCGGAGGTCAAATGAGGGCCTCCACATCTATCAGACGAGCGCAATCCGCACCGCCACTCCCGCCCGACCCACCCCTTTCCGGGCAACCTCGTGCATCTGCTTCACACGCTCGGAAGGAAGTGCCGGAGAAAAGTTCCGCGAACCCGCGTAATGGTTGCCTCCCGTGCCTCTCTCACTCGTGCGGGCCCATCCCGGCGGCCCCGCACGAGAGACGAGAGAGGAACGCAACGCCATGAAGGAGACCGTGGTCGAGCGCGAGCTGGAGCTCACGCTCATCCTGTCGCCGGAGCACAGCATCCCCGTCGCCGCCCGGCTCACCTACCGCGGAGCCGATCCGTACGCCGTCCACATCGGCTTCCACATCCATTCCGAGCACCCCGTGCACTGGACCTTCGCCCGTGAGCTGCTGGTGGAGGGGGTGTTCCGGCCGTGCGGACACGGGGACGTGCGGGTGTGGCCGACGAAGGTCGCGGGCCGGGGCGTGGTGCTGATCGCGCTCAGCGCGCCCGAGGGGGACGCGCTGCTGGAGGCCCCGGCGGCGCAGGTGTCGGCCTGGCTGGAGCGCACGCTGCGGCTGGTGCCGCCGGGGACGGAGGGCGAACAGCTCGGGCTGGACGACGGCCTGGCCGAACTGCTCACCCCGACGCCCGTGGACGAGCTGTGGCTGCGCGACCCGTGGCCGTCGGACGAGTCCCAGGACGGGGAGTGAGGCGCGAGCTCCCGGCGGGCGGGGAGCCGCGGGGCGGGTCAGAACAGCTTGCCCGGGTTCAGGATGCCCAGCGGGTCGAAGACCTGCTTGACGGCCCGCTGCATCTCCAGCCCCACCGGCCCGAGTTCACGCGCCAGCCACTCCTTCTTCAGCACGCCCACGCCGTGCTCGCCGGTGATGGTGCCGCCGAGCTCCAGGCCGAGCGCCATGATCTCGTCGAAGGACTCGCGCGCCCGCGCGGACTCGTCGGGATCCAGGGCGTCGAAGCAGACCGTCGGATGGGTGTTGCCGTCGCCCGCGTGCGCGCAGACGCCGATGGTCAGCCGGTACTTCTCGGCGATCCGCTCGACCCCCTCCAGCATCTCGCCGAGCCGTGAGCGCGGCACGCACACGTCGTCGATCATCGTCGTGCCCTTGACCGCCTCCAGCGCGACCAGCGACATCCGGCGGGCCTGGAGCAGCAGTTCGGACTCGGCGGCGTCGTCGGCCGGTACGACCTGGGTGGCACCGGCCGCCTCGCACAGGGCGGCGACGGCCGCGAGGTCGGCGGCCGGGTCGGGCGTGTCGAAGGCGGCCAGGAGCAGCGCCTCGGTGGTCTCCGGCAGGCCCATGCGGGCGAGGTCGTTGACGGCCTTCACCGTCGTACGGTCCATGAGTTCGAGGAGGGACGGCACATGGCCCCCGGCCATGATCTCGCACACCGCGTCGCACGCGGCGGCGGCGGAGGCGAACTCGGCGGCCAGCACCAGCTGCTGCGGCGGCTTCGGCCGGAGCGCCAGCACGGCCCGTACGACGATGCCGAGCGAGCCCTCGGAGCCGACGAACAGCCGGGTCAGGTCGTACCCGGCGACGCCCTTGGCGGTGCGGCGGCCGGTGGACATCAGCCGGCCGTCGGCCAGCACCACGTCCAGACCGAGGACGTACTCGGCGGTGACCCCGTACTTCACGCAGCACAGGCCGCCGGAGGCGGTGCCGATGTTGCCGCCGATCGTGCAGGTCTCCCAGCTGGAGGGGTCGGGCGGGTAGTACAGCCCGTGCTCGTCGACCGCCCGGGACAGGACGGCGTTGACGACGCCCGGCTCGACCACGGCGATCCGGTCGACCGGGCTGATCTCCAGGATCCGGTCCATCCTCGTCAGCGACAGCGCGATACAGCCCTCGGAGGTGTTGGCGCCGCCGGACAGGCCGGTGCGGGCGCCCTGCGGGACGACGGGCACGCGCAGTTCGGTGGCGACCCGCATGACGTGCTGGACCTGTTCGACGGTACGCGGGAGCACGACCGCGGCCGGGACGCCGGCCGGGCAGAAGCTGGCCATGTCGTTGGCGTACGAGGCGGTGACGTCGGGGTCGGTGAGGACCGC
This sequence comes from Streptomyces sp. NPDC002265, assembly GCF_040296125.1. Classification (NCBI taxonomy): domain Bacteria; kingdom Bacillati; phylum Actinomycetota; class Actinomycetes; order Kitasatosporales; family Streptomycetaceae; genus Streptomyces; species Streptomyces sp. NPDC002265. The sequence continues at coordinate 3,790 of NZ_JBEOWS010000543.1, forward strand.
GTCGGCGGGCAGGCCGTCCCGGAGACGGTCGAGGAGGTTTCCGGTCGTGTTTCCGGTCGCTTCGTCACGAGGCGCTTCGATACGGCTCATGATCACAGGTTCGCACTCGCGGCCATCGGTGTGAACCCCGTCCGCGGCTCCCTTCGGCTGCCGCGATGTGGTCGCCGCGCTCCCGCACAGTGAGCGCCATGGACGGACAACCACCGACTTCCGTGACCTCGTCCCGACGGCCGGGTTCCGCCGGGCGTGTCGTCCGGCGGCTGCTGCTCGTCGCGGCCGTGGTGTGCACCACGCTGGGCGCGACGCTGCTGCTGCTGCTGCCGACGGCGACGACGACGCGGCGGCCGGCCGTGGTGCGCCCTGCTCCGGCGCTCGGGGCCCAGGCGTACGGGGCGCGGGCGCTGGCCGCGGTCAGGGGCGGGGTGCCGGCGGGGGGGGGGGGGGGGCAGGGCGGGGCGGGTGGGGCCCCGCCGCGAGGAACCAGGGGCC
>NZ_JBEOWS010000544.1:0-4238 GCF_040296125.1 Streptomyces sp. NPDC002265
GCTGGTCGTACGGCACCATGCAGGCGATCTGGAAGCACCGCAGGGCCGTCGTCGAACGCGGCCCGTCCGGCCGCTTCGGCCGCGTCGGCCTGCCCTTCGTCTCCCTGTTCATGGTGCTGGCCCCGCTGCTGGCCCCGCTCATCGACGTCTTCCTGCTGTACGGGGTGGTCTTCGGTCCCACCCAGAAGACCATCGTGGCCTGGCTGGGCGTCCTCGCCGTCCAGGTGGTGTGCGCGGCCTACGCCTTCCGGCTCGACCGCGAGCCCATGGTCCACCTGCTCTCCCTGCCCCTTCAGCAGATCTTCTACCGACAGATCATGTACGTCGTCCTGCTCCAGTCCTGGATCACGGCCCTGACCGGTGGCCGGCTGCGCTGGCAGAAGCTGCGCCGCACCGGCGTCGTGGAAGCGCCCGGCGGCCCGGTGCCGCACCAACGGACCGGCGACGGCGGCGATCGGAGGCCCGTGGCATGAATCAGGGACCCATCACCGGTGCCGAGACCGGCCCCGAGCGGACACCGGCCTACGGCGTACCGCGGCAGCGGACGGCCGGCGTCCTGCCGGAGCCGGGTGCCGCGGCGCCCGCACCGCAGCCCGTCGCCGCCGCGTCGGGGAAACCGGGACGCGACCGCTATCTCGACCTGCTGCGCTCCATCGCCCTGGTCCGCGTGGTCGTCTACCACCTGTTCGGCTGGGCCTGGCTGACCGTGCTGTTCCCCTCGATGGGGGTGATGTTCGCGCTGGCGGGCTCGCTGATGGCGCGTTCGCTGAAGCGCCCGGCGGCAGGTGTCATCCGCAGCCGGATCCGGCGGCTGCTGCCGCCGCTGTGGGCGTTCAGCGCGGTCGCGCTGACGATGATGTTCGCGGCCGGCTGGAACCCGGCGAAGGACCCGGATCTCGGCGGGACCTGGGGCGTCGTCGAGCTGTTCGACTACGTCGTCCCGTTCGGGGCGCCGCCCTTCCCCTGGCACCTCGGTTCCCGGTCCGGACTGCTGGAGGACACCTGGCCGGCCCAGGCGGCGGGGGTGCTCTGGTACCTGCGGGCCTACCTGTGGTTCGTGCTGGCCTCGCCGCTGCTGCTGTGGGCGTTCCGCAGGGCGCCCTGGCCGACGCTGTTCGCGCCGCTCGCCCTGACGGCGGTGGTGGGCACCGGGGTCGTGAAGATACCCGGCGAGACCGGCAACGCGGTCACCGACTTCGCCGTCTACGGCGGCTGCTGGGTGCTGGGCTTCGCCCACCACGAGGGACTGCTCAGCCGGATCCCGCGCTATATGGCGATCTCCTGCTCGTCGCTGCTCATGGCCTTCGGCCTCTGGTGGGCGTCGGGGCACAAGGGACCCGACGGCTGGGACCTCAACGACATCCCGCTGGCCCAGGCGGCCTGGTCGTTCGGGTTCGTGGTGATCCTGCTCCAGTACTCCCCGTCCTGGCAGGAACTGCCCAGGCCGCTGGCCCGCTGGGACAAGCTGATCACCCTCTCCAACAACCGGGCGGTCACGATCTACCTGTGGCACAACCTGCTGATCCTGGCCACCGTCCCGATCATCGACCTGGCCTACGACCTCCCCTTCATGGAAGGGAAGCAGGCGTCGTCGATCCTCGACTCGACGTACAACCTCTGGATGTTCGTCCTGGTCTGGCCCCTGATCGGCCTGATGATCCTGGCGACCGGCTGGATCGAGGACATCGCGGCGAAGCGGAAGCCGCGCCTGTGGCCGAACGGGCGCAAGCCGAAGTCGGGGCACGCGGCCCGCGGCTGAGCCGTGCCCTCCGCGTCGTGCCCTCCGGATCGGGCCGACCCGGAGGGCACCGCACGCGGTGCCCCCGACGGCGGCTCAGATCCGGAAGAGCGTCCCCACGAACTCGGTCAGCAACCGCTCCTTGAGCCGCCCCGGCAGCGCGTCCAGCAATGCCAGCACCGGCGCCATCCTGGCCGGCAGCCCGGCCCCCTCGCCCAGGCCCGCGAAGGCCAGCACCCCGGCGACCTCCTCCGGCGTCAGGGCGTCCGGGTCCAGCTCGGCGGCGAGTTGCACCAGGCCCGGATCGACGGTCAGCGGTCCGGCCGTGCGTGCCGCCTTCAACGCCGGTCCCAGATCGGCCAGCAGCGCCTCCACCCGGTCGCCGGTCGCCGGAGTCAGCGTCAGATGCAGGTTCGGCGGCAGACCGTCGTACGACAGTTGCGGCTGGAGGTACCAGCCGCGCTCGCGCATCTCGTCGGCCAGGTGCAGGACGAGGGACAGGTCGGGCGTGCCGTCGGCGTCCGTGACGGTGAACGCGACCAGGCTGCCCGACGGCTCGCCCAGGACCCGGATGCCCTGCACCGCCCGCAGCCCCGGTACGAGCCGGTCGGCCGCGTCGGCCACCCGGCGGGCCAGCGCGGTGTATCCGTCGTCGCCGATGTGCCGCAGCACCGCCCACGCCTGGGCCAGGAGCCCCGCGGACTTCGTCCCCTGCATCGTCGGGTTGACCACCGGATAGCCGGGCCAGCCGGCGTGCGCGAAGTACTGGTGGCGGCGCAGCTCGCCGTCCCGGTACAGGACCACCGAGGCGCCCTTGTCGGCGTACCCGTACTTGTGCAGATCGACCGAGAGCGACGTCACGCCCGGGACCGAGAGGTCGAACGGCGCCACCGTACGGCCGGTGCGGCGCAGGAAGGGCAGGAACCAGCCGCCGATGCAGGCGTCCACATGGCACAGCACCCCGCGCTCCGCGGCCGCAGCCGCGATCTCCGCCACCGGATCCATCACCCCGTGCGCGTACGACGGCGCCGACGCCACCACCAGGACGGTGCGGTCGGTGATCGCGGCCGCGACGGCCCCGGCGTCGGCGCGGAAGCTCTCCGGGCCGACCGGCACCACCACGGCCTCCACCCCGAGGTAGTGGGCGGCCTTGTGGAACGCCGCGTGCGCGGTGGAGGGGAGCACCAGCTGGGGGCGGGTGACCCCGCGCACCGCGCGCGCGTGGTCCCGCGCGGTCTTCACCGCCAGCAGGATGGACTCGGTGCCGCCGCTGGTGAAGGTGCCCTGCGCGCCGGGGACGCCGAGGAGTGCGGACACCGCCCCCACGACCTCGTTCTCCAGCCGGCCCACACTCGGGAACACGGTCGGGTCCAGGCCGTTGACGGTGGCGAAGGCCCCGTACGCGGCGCCGGCCAGTTCGTCCAGGCCGGGCAGCCCCGCGTCGTACACGTAGGCGAACGTGTGGCCGCCCCGGGTCGGGGCGTCACCGGCACGCAGCTCCCGCAGTTCGGCCAGCAGCTCCCGCGCGGACCGGCCGTCCGGCAGTGCGGCGGAGGAGGAGGCGGGTTCAGCCGACACGGCGGGTCCCTTTCTGGGCAGTGGCGTTCGGTGCGGGTGTTGCGGGTGTTGCGGGTGTTGCGAGGTCGATGGGAGCGGTGGGCGGGTCCTCCGAGGCCGAGGCCGGGGCCGGGGCCGGGGCCGGGGCCGAGGTCGGGGCCGCGGCCGAGCGGCGTGCGTACACGGCCAGCAGGGCGCAGCCGGCGAGGGAGAGCAGCGCGGGCAGCAGGCTCATCCCGGCGTTGATGCCGACGAGGGCCGCGGCCGGCTGGGCCACCTCCTCGGACGCCTCCGAGGAGCGGAAGCCGGTGACCGCCAGCACCGCGGCGAACACCCCGCTGCCCAGGGCCAGGGCCAGGGTCTCCGCCGCGGTCCACAGGCCCGTGAAGGTGGCGGCCCGGCGCCGGCCGGTCCGTGCCGTGTCCGCGGCCAGGGTGTCCGCGAGCATGGTCAGCGGCAGCAACTGGAGTCCCGCGTACGCGACCCCGACCAGGGCCACGGCCACGTACCCCACCCAGGGGGAGGTGTAGCGGGTCAGGAACACCAGCGCGGCCGCCCCGGTGAACAGCAGCGAGGCGCACCACTGCGCGAACACCGTGCCACGCGCCCGTGCGAGGCGGTTCCACCACGGCATCATCAGCACCAGTGGGCCGATCATGCAGGCGAACAGCGGGGTGACGGCCTCCGGCGAGCCGACGACGTACGTGGCGAAGTACTGCACCCCCGCCAGCATCACGCCCACCGCCAGCGCCTGCACCGTCCACATCGCGACCAGTGCGGTGAAGACGGGGTTGTCGCGGGCGACCGCCAGCTGGGCGCGCAGGGACGGCTCCGCCTCGCTGCGCGCCACCGTGGGAGCGCGCCGGAGCGCGCGCCAGGATCCCAGCAAGCCCGCGGCCAGCAGGGCCGCGACGACCACGCCCATGGTCCGGTAGATCGGAAG